>NZ_DAISHT010000035.1:19319-21628 GCF_036822375.1 Pseudoxanthobacter sp.
GAGTCCGCCCCTGAGTCCGCCGCTTTGCCCGCCCTCTGCCCGCAGCGGCTGTGCGGCGATGGCCGGCGCGGTGTTGCGCGTGTGCGGGCCGCAGTCCGGCCGGCGCCGTCCGGGGCGAGGGGCCGGCCGGCGACGCTGGCGATTGGCGAACCGGCACTGCCGCTTTGCCGGATGCTGCCGGCGCGTGCCGGCCGGGACGGCAGGCGGGAATTGTAAAACGCCAACATTACAGAGCGGAAAGCTTCGGAATGAAAATCATGACAATGATTTAATCTCATTTTACATCGTCATGTCGTGGATCATGAAGGTTATTTCTGGCATAAGCCGCGGCCATTGGGGGGAAGCCAAAATCAGTCCGCGGCAGGAAAGCCGGAAACCTGTGCCGTCATGTGCGGCACGGGGCCCGGTTTCTCATGCCTGAACTCAGCCAGAAGGCAAGAATCATGACGACTCTTACCGGCACGACGACCACGATTACATGGTCATGGGGCACCAGCACGGTGCTTGCATTCGATCCCGCAGCCGACGGGCTCGATTTCGGCTGGTTTTCAGCCGACAATTTCACCATCACGGAAGTCGATGGCTCCGTGGTGATTTCCATTCCCTCCAACAACCAGACCTATGTTCTGCAGGGCGTGCGTCTGTCGCAGCTTTCGCTCGACAACATCACGGCGCGCGATGCGACGGCCATTCTCGCCTGGCAGACGGCTCTGGCCGCCGCCGATACCGGCAGCACGGATAGCGGCGACACCGACACGGGCAGCACGGATAGCGGCAGCACGGATACCGGCAGCACCGGCACGGGCGGCACGGACAGCGGCAGCACCGGCAGCGACGACGATGCCACCGCGGCCTATGCGGCGGCGTGGTCTTCGGCCGATGTCTATACCGCCGGCGACCGCGTCAGTATCGGCAATGTCGTCTACGAGGCGCAGTGGTGGACGCAGGGCGACGATCCGGCCGGCGGCAATTCCGTGTGGGTGTTCGTCGGCTACATGGACGACACCCCGGTGGTGCCGGATGCGCCCGACGATCTCTATGCCGCCAGCACCTCGGCCAGCACCACGGTTCTGGTGTGGGATGCTGCGGACGTGAACGGTGTCGGCACGGTAACCGCTTATAATATCTACCTGAATGGCGAACTGGTCGCGACCACCAGCTCCACTTATTACAAGGTGACCGGTCTCGATGCCGCCACCACCTACACCTTTACCGTGTCTGCGGTGGACGAGGCGGGCGAATCGGCGGTTTCCGACACCCTGAGCGTGACGACGAAAACGGAGGATTCCGGCACGACCGAAAAGACCTTCTCGCCCTATATCGACATGTCGCTGACGACGAGTCAGGACCTCGTCGGCATCGTCACGGCGGCCGGTCTCAGCGCGGTCACGCTGGCCTTCGTGCTGTCGTCGGGCACTGACACGCTCGGCTGGGGCGGTATCGGCACCATTGCCGGCGATACCCTGTCGAACGGCACGTCCATGCTGTCGCAGATCGAGCAATTGCAGGCGATGGGCGTGGATGTGACGCTCTCGCTCGGCGGTGCCAACGGGCAGGAGGGGGCGCTCACCTTCTCCAGTGCCGAGGCGCTGACGGCAGCCTATCAGGAGCTGATCGACCGTTACCACGTCAACAAGCTGGACTTCGACATCGAAGGCGCGGCCATTGCCAATGACGAGGCCAACGCCCTGCGCAACGAGGCGCTCGTGGCGCTGCAGGCGGCCAATCCGGACCTTGAGGTGTCGTTCACCCTGCCGGTGCTGACGACCGGCCTGACGCAGGACGGCATTGATCTGCTGACTGCGGCCATGGAAGCCGGCGTCGAGATCGCCAACGTCAACATCATGGCGATGGACTACGGCGATTACTACGACACCGGCGACATGGGCGCGGACGCCATTTCCGCGGCGCTGGCCACCATTGCGCAGCTGGAGGCGATCGGGCTGGATTGCCAGATCGTCATCACCGTGATGATCGGCATCAACGACGTGACCACCGAGGTGTTCACGCTGGAAGATGCCCAGCAGCTCGTCGACTTCGTGGAGGCCAACGATGCCGTGGCCGGCGTTTCGATGTGGTCGCTTGGCCGCGACAACGGCACCACGGTGGGCACGGTCTCGCCGCTGGGCAGCGGTATCACGCAGGATACCTATGCCTTCAGCGAGATTTTCTCCACCGTGAGCACCGGCAACACCGACAACGGCGGCGATACCGGGGACACCGGCAACACCGACAACGGCGGCGACACCGGGGACACCGGCAACACCGACAACGGCGGCGATACCGGGGACACCGGCAACACCGACAAC
>NZ_DAISHT010000035.1:21728-24359 GCF_036822375.1 Pseudoxanthobacter sp.
ACAACGGCGGCGACACCGGGGACACCGGCAACACCGACAACGGCGGCGATACCGGAGACACCGGCACCACCACGACCATCACCTGGGCATGGGGCAGCCACACGGTGCTGGATTTCGATCCGGCCACCGACGGGCTCGATTTCGGCTGGTTCTCGTCCGACAACTTCACCATCACGGAAGAGAACGGCTCCGTGGTGATCTCCATTCCCTCCAACAGCCAGACCTACACGCTGGAGGGCGTGAGCCTCGACGACCTGTCGATGGACAACATCACCGCGAAGGACGCCAGTGCCCTTGCCGCCTGGCAGAGCGCGCTTGATGCCGGCAACACCGACAATGGCGGCGACACCGGCGACACCGGGGACAGCGGCAACACCGACAACGGCGGCGATACCGGGGACACCGGCGACACCGGGGATGGCGGCGACACCGGCAACACCGGCGACACGGACACCGGCACCACCACCGCCGTCACCTGGGCATGGGGCAGCCATGCGGTGATCGACTTCAACCCGGCCACCGACGTGCTCGATCTCGGCTGGCTCTCGGCAGACAACTTCTCCGTTGCCGAGCAGAACGGGTCGGTGGTGATCACCATCGCCGGCAACGACCAGACCTATACGCTGGAAGGCGTCACGCTGGCCGAGATGTCGATGGACGATATCAGCGCCAGAGATGCCTCGGCGCTGGCCGAATGGCAGGCCCTGCTCGATGCCGCCGATGCGCAGGCGGCCACCACCACGGCCACGGCGGTGACCGATCCGCTGCATGCCAGCGACGGTCTCGTCTGAGATCGCAGACGAACGGGGGCGGGCTTCGCGCCTGCCCCCGGCTGTGCGGTCATGCCAGCGTGGCAAACCACGCCGGCACGTTATCGTGTCCGCTCAGGGTGGCCGGGCTGCCATAAAGGCCGGCCAGAAAGGTCGCGCGGTGGCTGGCCCCGGCCACGGCGACGCCCTGTGTCATCGCCCCGCCCGCGGCCAGCGGCCGGCAGGCCATGTCGGGGTGAATGGCCTCGTCCGCCAGCCCGTAGCAGAAGCGGACCGGGGCGTCATAGTTCCAGCAGGTCGCGGTGTTGGCAGCAAGCCGGCGCAGAAAAGCGCTGTTGCGGTTGTCGGTAAAGCGGTCGAAGAAGCCCGCTACCAGCAGCGCCGGTCCGGCCGGCACGCTCTTCAGGTCATCGGCGCTGAGTGCGTAGGTCTGCCAGAACGTGTCGGCGAGGGCCCGATGATCCGGCCGGAGGGCGCTTTTCATCAGCCCCGGCAGGCCATAGTTCAGCTCGTAGCTGCCAAGCACCATGATCATGCAGAGGGCGATCCAGTCCGGCAGCGCGGGATAGCTTTTCACCCCGGCCGGCAGCGGAAAGGTCTGCGCCCCGGCCCAGTAGCGCCACGTCTCCACGAGGTCGTTGAACGGACTGGCGGTGGCCGTGCCCGTCACCGCCCGGCCGCTGCTGCGCAGCGCCTGATGCAGCCACTGGGTGTTAAGCGCGCCCTGCGACCAGCCGTGCAGAAACAGCGCCCCCGGCTCCAGCCCCCGCGCGCGCATCGCTCCCTCGCCGGCCGACAGCATGTCGAGGCAGGTGCGCACGGTCACGTCGCGCACCGTGTAGGCCTCGCCGCGGCCGGCGCGCAGCGGCCCCTTGCCCACATAGTCGGCGGCAATCACCGCATAGCCGCGGGCGGCGAAGCGATGCAGGTTGAACAGCGTCTCCAGCGAATCGGTGGCATCCGCCGGCTCGAAATCCGGCTGTGCAAGCCGCACGAGGCCGGAGGGCACCTGATCGAACGACAGAATCGTGCCGTGCTGCCACGAGAGCACCGGCAGCCGCCCGGAGGCGCCGGCCGGAAGCGCCAGAAGGCCGGTCACCGCCACGCGCTCGCCGGTGTGGGGCAGCACCGTTTCGCTCACGAGGCGGTGCAGCTCGACATCGTTCTGCGCGCCCTGCGTGGCGGCATCGAAGGCCGGCAGGACGACGGGCGCGTTGAACAGCGGAAAGGCGGCCGCAACCAGTTCGTCGAGACGCTGGCGGCTGACGCGGCCGGAGGCCGCGGAGCGCACGGTTGCCGGCGCCCCGGTGTCGCTCGCCGCCGTCCCGTTCTCTGCTCCGGCCCGTGCTGGCGGTGTGGCGGCAAGGCCGCCGATGGCGGAAAAGCCGGCCGCAAGTCCGCCGGCGGCCGCCAGAACCCTCCGCCGTGTGGGGAACGGCGGCACCGGGCCGGCATCGGCCTGCGGCCGGTCCGGTGTCTGGTTCTGTGTCTGGTTCTGTGTCTGGTCCTGCGGCTGACCCTGCTCTTGCGCCGGTCCGGCCGCGGCCGTTCCGTTCTTTCTGCCCGCCGGGGCGGGGGTGTGGCGAACCGTCATGGTCGCATCTCCGTCTGATCGCGGCCGGGCGGCCGGCGGAAGCGCCGGCCCCGAAAAGCACGATGCCCGGCACTGGGCAGTGCCGGGCATCGCGGATCGTCGCGGGACGGGACGGCGGGGCGGCGGGGCCGCCGCCGCGTCACTTCCAGTCGCGGATATCGACGAAGTGGCCGGCGACCGCCGCGGCAGCCGCCATGGCCGGCGAAACGAGGTGGGTGCGGCCGCGGAAGCCCTGACGGCCCTCGAAATTGCGGTTCGAGGTGGAGG
>NZ_DAISHT010000036.1:0-11589 GCF_036822375.1 Pseudoxanthobacter sp.
GCGGCAGGTCGGCGATGAGGCCGATGAGGCGGGCGACGTTGAAGCCCTGCTCGCCCTCGGGAAAGGCGCAGCCGACGATGAGGTCTTCGATGTCCCCGGCCTTCACGCCGGTGCGCACCACGAGTTCGCGCACCACCGCGGCGGCAAGATCGTCCGGGCGCACCCGGGCAAGGCCGCCCTTGCGGGCCAGCGTGAACGGCGAGCGCACATAGCCCGCGATGACCACGTTCATCATGGTACCTTTCGAAAGATGTCTGCTTGTCTGTCGGATCGGGCGCACGCCGGGCGCACGCCGTGAAGGCGCTGGCGCGGCCGGACACGGGGGCCGGCCGGAAGGCGATGGAAATCCGGATGTTCGGGGCTGCCGGGTCAGGCCGGGGCCGCCATGGCGGCTGCGGGCTCAGCCTGCCTGGCGCTTAGGGCCCTCGCCGAGGCCGGCCAGAGCCGTCTCGGCCTGCAGCTCGATCTCGCGCAGCTCGGCCAGCGTCTGCTGCAGAGCCTCGCTCTGGTCCTCCAGCCGCACGATGCGGCTGCGCACGCCCTTGAGCAGCACCCGCAGCTGTTCCTTCTGGGTGCGGTCGAGGTCGTAGAGATCGAGATATTCCTTGATCTCCTGCAGCGTGAAGCCGAGGCGTTTGCCGCGCAGGATCAGGATCAGCCGGGCGCGGTCGCGCGGGGTGTAGATGCGGGTGTTGCCCGCGCGGCTGGGGCTGACGAGCCCCTTGTCGTCATAGAAGCGCACGGTTCTGGCCGAGATACCCAGATCGCGGGCAAGCTGGGTCACAGTGTAGAACTGTTCGGCCATTGTGCGCCTTGGCGAGACAAACCTGTAAACGTTGTTCATAGCCTAACCTATGCGTCAATGTCCTGACAAGCGGGTCGCACCGGCAGAGCCGGCGGCTTCGGCACGGGCCTTCTCCTCGGCCACCAGTTCCTTGCGGGAGAGCTTGCCGACCATGGTTTTCGGCAGCGAGGCGCGGATCTCCACGGCCACCGGCATCTCGATCTTCGAGAGCCGCTCGGTGAGGAATTCGCGCAGTTCTTCCGGTGTCGGACTGGTGTCGGGCTTCAGCGTCACGAACGCCTTCGGGCTCTCGCCGCGATAGGCATCGGGAATGGCGATGGCGATGGCTTCCGCCACGGCCGGGTGCTCGTAGAGCGCCTCCTCGATCACGCGCGGGTAAACGTTGTAGCCCGAGCAGATGATGAGGTCCTTGATGCGGTCGACGAGGAACAGATAGCCGTCCGCGTCGAGATAGCCGATGTCGCCGGTGCGGAGCGCGCCGTCGATGGTGACGGCGCGGGTGTCGGCGGCGCGTTTCCAGTAGCCCGTCATCACCTGCGGTCCGCGCACGCACACCTCGCCCTTCTCGCCCTGCGGCAGGATCATCTCCGGGTGATCGGGATCGCGGATTTCGATGATCGTGCCCGGCAGGGCGATGCCGGTGGAGCCGGCGCGGCGCGGGCGGCCGTCGAGCGGGTTGACGGTGACGACCGGCGAGCATTCGGTCAGGCCGTAGCCTTCCGCCAGCCGGCATCCGGTCAGCGCCTCGAAGCGGGCCGCAACCTCCTGCGGCAGCGGTGCGCCGCCGGAGATGCACAGCCGGATCGAGGTTAAGTCGACCTTGTGCTTTTCCGCCGCCCCGTTGATGGCGCCGAACACCGTGGGCACCGCCGGCAGCAGGGTGGGGCGGCACCGCCGGATGGTGGCGAACACCTCTTCCAGCCGGAACTGCGGCAGCAGCACTAGTTCCGCCCCGATGGCGAAGGCGACGTTCATCGACACCGTCAGCGCGAAGACGTGGAACAGCGGCAGAATGCCGAGGATGCGTTCCTCACCGTCCCTGAGCGCGCCCGGCCCGGCGTGATCGACGATCTGCCACATGTTGGCGGTCAGGTTGCCATGGGTCAGCATGGCGCCCTTGGGCACGCCGGTGGTGCCGCCGGTATATTGCAGCACCGCCAGATCGGAGGCATCCGCCGGCGGCGCCCGGTTGCCGAGCGGCGGAGAGGCCAGCAGCTCGTCGAAACGCACATGCAGATTGTCGGCCGGAATGTCGGCCACCTCGCGGCGCCGGAACAGGCGAAACAGCGCCGACTTCACCAGCGGCAGCGCACCGGCCATCGGGCACACCACCACGTGCTGCAACCCGGCGTGGGCCGCGATGGAGGCGAGCGGGCGATAGATCTTCTCCAGATCCATCACCACCATGATGGTGGTGCGGGAATCCCGGATTTGGGTTTCAAGCTCGCGCGCGGTATACAGAGGGTTGTAGTTGACCACCACGCCGCCGGCCCTGAGCACGGCGAAGTAGAACAGCACCGCATAGGGGGTGTTCGGCAGGCACAGGCCCACATGAACGCCCTTGCGCACACCGATGCCGGCGAGGCCGCCGGCCAGCCGGTCCACCAGCCGGCCAACGTCGCGATAAGTCCAGCGGCGGCCGAGGAAATCGATCGCCGGCCGGGCGCCGAACCGCGCCACCGCGCGGTCGAGAAGGGCCGGCAGGGTTGCCGGCCGCTGGGTCTGGTCCTGCCCGCGCGGGCCCTCTGAGGAGGCGCCGGCGGAGGCGAATATGGGTGTTGTGGCTGCTGCGGCCGCGATATCCCGCTGGCACTGCAGGCCCTGCCTGAAGTCCCCTGTCACGTTTCTCCCCGGTGCCATCAGCCCTCTTCTGCGGGGCGATTGACGATAGATGATTTTGCATCACCAATACGAAAGAGGGTATACGCATACGTCAATCTGATGCAAGAGGATATCGTCGATAACGTGCAAAATGCCGGGCACGGATGCGACGGACCGGAGTGGGACGATGAATCTGTGGCTGCGCTTTTTCCGGGTTCTGATCGGGGCGCTTATCGCCCGCAGGTTGTTGGTGCCGGAGGGAATTTCGGCCGTGACCATGCGCGTGTGGCCGACCGATCTGGACTTCAATCTGCACATGAACAACGGCCGCTATCTGACGCTGATGGACCTCGGCCGGGTCGATCTGATGGTGCGGGCCGGGCTCGGGCGGGCGCTGTTTGCGCGGCGCTGGATGCCGGTTCTGGCGGATGCGCAGATTCGCTATCGCCGCTCGCTCGCGCCGTTCCAGCGCTTCCGGCTGGAAACGCAGATCACGGGCTGGAACGAGCACTCGGTCTTCATCGAACAGCGATTCGTCATCGCCGCCGGCCCCGGTGCCGGCGAGGTGGCGGCGCTCGCCAGTGTGCGCGCCATGGTGCTGGAGCGCGGCCGGCCGGTCCGCAAGGTGCCGGTGGCCGACATTCTGGCGCTGATCGGCGTTGCCGCCGGCGATTTCGCCGCCACGCCGCCGCTGCAGAACAGAGCCGGCTGAAGCCGGCCATCCGCCAGACAGAGAGAGAACGCCCATGCCGCTTCCCCCCGTCCTTGCCGGCCGGCTGCGCCTGCCGGCCGTCGCCGCACCGATGTTTCTGGTCTCCGGCCCCGATCTGGTGGTGGAAACCTGCCGGGCCGGCGTGCTCGGCACCTTTCCGGCGCTGAACCAGCGCACCACGGCCGGCTTTGCCGGCTGGCTCGATGACATCGCCGCCCGTCTCCATGGCGTGGCCGGGGCCGCGCCGTTCGGCGTCAATCTCATCGTCCACCGCTCGAACCCGCGCCTTGAAGCCGATCTGGCGGTGACGGTCGCGCACCGGGTGCCGCTCGTCATCACCTCGCTCGGGGCGGTGAGCGAGGTGGTTGAGGCCGTGCACGCCTATGGCGGGCTGGTGTTCCACGATGTCATCTCGCGCCGGCATGCGGAAAAAGCCGCCGCGGCGGGGGTCGACGGCATCATCGCGGTCAGCGCCGGGGCCGGCGGGCATGCCGGCACGCTGAACCCGTTCGCTCTCGTGGCCGAGATCCGCTCGGTGTTCGCCGGCACCATCCTGCTCGGCGGGGCGCTGTCCACCGGCGCCCACATTGCGGCGGCGCAGATGCTGGGGGCCGATCTCGCCTATCTCGGCACGCGCTTCATCGCCACGCGCGAATCGCTGGCCCCGGAGGGCTACAAGGCGATGCTGGTGGCCGGGCAGGCGGCCGATATCGTCTACACCGACCGCGTTTCCGGGGTCAGCGCCAACTTTCTGCGGCCGAGCCTGATGGCCGCCGGCCTCGATCCCGATCACCTGCCGCCCCACGGGGACCTGGATATGGCGGGTGAGGCGCGGGCGTGGAAATCGATGTGGTCGGCGGGCCACGGCGTCGGCGCCATTGCCGACGTGCCGGGCGCGGCCGCTCTCTGCGACCGGCTGGCGGCCGAATACGATCAGGCCGCCGCCGCTTTCTGCGCCGGGCGCGGTCTCACGCCCGGTCGATGAGGAACTGCAGCAGGGCGCGCATCGGTGCGCCGGTCGGCCCTTCCTCCCACACGCCGGCATCCTCCTCCAGATAGGCGCAGGAGCCGTTGTCGATGTGTACCCACGGGGTGTCGCCGGCAAAGGCGCTGAGGAAGGTGGCGGCGGTCAGCCCGGCATCGGGATGCGACAGCGCGGTGTTGGTGCGCGCTGCCACGCGGCTGGCGAGGAAGGCGTGGTATTCCGGCCGCAGGGGCAGCCGCCAGCCCGGTTCGCCCGCCCGCCGCCCGGCGGCGAGCACGGCGCGGGCCAGCGCCGTGTCGTTGGCCCAGCACGCCCACAGCAGCGGGCCGACATCCGCGCAGTCGGTAAGGGTGCCGACATCGATCAGCGCCGCGACATTCCGCTGCCGCAGCCAGCCCAGCGCGTCGGCCAGAATGAGGCGCCCCTCGCAGTCGGTATCCACGATCTCGGTCGTCTGCCCGTCCGGGTGGCTGACGACATCGCCCGGCCGCTGCGCACTGCCGGAGGGCATGTTTTCCGCCATGGGCAGCACGGCGATGAGCGGCACGCGCAGCCCCAGCTCTGCGGCGGCGAACACCGCGCCGGCCACGGCGGCCGCGCCGGCCATGTCTTCCTTCATGCGGAAGATCGATTCGAAATCCTGCTTCAGGTTGAGGCCGCCGGCATCGAACGTCATGCCCTTGCCGGCGAGGCCGAGGGGGCGGACGCCGGCCGGGCAGGGCGTGCTGAGCACCACCACGCGCGGCGGCCGCGCGCTGCCGGCGCCAACCGCCGCCGTGGCGCCGAAGCCCCGCGCGAGCATGGCCTCGCGGTCCCAGATTTCCGCCCCGATCCCCAGTTCGCCGGCCCGCGCCGCGATGAGGCCGGCGAGCGTTTCCGGGGAAAGCCGGTTCGGCGGCAGGTCCACCAGATGACGCACCCGGTTGGCATGGCCGGCGGCGACGAGGCCGGTGCGCAGCGCCGCTGCGACGGCCGGGGAGCGGAGCAGCGCGGGCGGCACGGCGATGGTCAGGGTGTCGTCGTCGGCGTCCTCCGCCGCATCGCCGCCCTGCGGCCGGAAGCGGCCGAGGAGCAGCCCTTCCGCGACGGCCCGCACGGCTGCGGCGGCGTTCTCTTCGTCGCCGGCCGCCGGCAGCACGAAGACGATGCGGCCACGGCCGCGGGCCGCCGATCCGGCGGCCTGCGCGGCATCGCGGAGGCTGTCGGCGGTCAGCGGCGCGCCCAGCCCCACGGCCATGAGATCGGCCGTCTCCGTGCCGGCAACGATGACCGGGGCAACCTCGGCCGGGCCGGCGGCAAAGCGCGGCTCGCGGCCGAGCGCGGCCATCAGCCGGTCCGTGCCGGGCACCATGCCGGCGGGCCAGAGCGGCGCGGGGCCGTCGCCGGCGGCCGTGACCGGCAGGATGATGAGATCGGCACCGGCAAGGACGGCTGCACCGGCAAGGGTGACGGCATCGACAAGGGTGACAGTATCGACAAGGGCGGCGGTATCGCAGCAGAGGCCGGGCATGGCCTGCGGGCTCCCGAACACGAAAGGCTGCGGCCGGCCGCGCTCCGGCGGCCGGCCGGCTGCTCCCTGCGGGAGCCGGCCGCCTGTTATAGCGCGCAGCCGGCCCGGCCGGCAGGGTGTTCCGGCCGGGCTGTCGTTGCGGTCCGGCGCGGGCCTCAGCGCCGGGCGGCGAGATAGTCGGCCATCAGCGCCACCATCTCGAACATCAGCACCATGGCGTTCTGTGCGGTGATGCCATTCGGGTTGTCCTTGGTGGGAATGAGGCAGACCACATCGCCGCCGACCACGTTGAGCCCGCGCAGCCCCTGCAGAATGCGCACGGCCTCGCCGATGCGCAGGCCCGGATAGCCCGGCTCCAGATTGGAGGCGCCCGGCGCATCGCAGGGGTCGAGCGAATCGAGATCGAAGGTGATGTAGACCGGCGCGTCGCCGATGCGCTCGCGCAGCGCCGCAATCACGCCGCGGGGGCCGATTTCTTCCACCTCGTCCATGCCGATGATGCGGTAGCCGAGCTGTTCGGAGGTGTTGAGCGAGCCCGGGGTGCCGACATTCGGCCGGATGCCGATCTGCGTGGAGCGGTGGGCATCGACGTGGCCCTCTTCCACCAGATAGGCGCCCCAGTGGGCGGCCGAGCGCCGGGCGCCCAGCCAGTGCGGCAGGTGCATGAGGGTGTCGGTGTGGCTGTCGAAGTGGACCAGCGCCACCTTCTGCCCGCCGGTGAGGCGCGAATGGGCGCCGGCGCAGGCCTTGACCAGCGGGCCGGTGATGGCGTGGTCGCCGCCCATGGAAACGAGCCGGGTGCCGGCGGCCTGAAAGCGCTGCGCGAAGGCCTCGATGTGCTCCACGCAGACATCGTTGACCATGGCTTCCGGCAGCGGCACGTCGCCGGCATCGCTGATGCGCGCCAGATCCCACGGGGTGATGCCGAAGCGGCCGTGGCTGCGCCGGTAGAGCGCGGAAATATGGCGCACCGCGCGCGGGCCGAGGTGCTGGTCGCGCTCGGTCGAACCGTTGCCGGAAGAGTGCGGCACGCCGATGAGCGCAATGTCGCTGGCGGCCGGATCTTCGTTCCAGTCGCAGCGGAAGAAGGTGGGAATGCCCCACCAGTACCAGCGCTTAACCTCGTCCTTTGCCGCTTCGATATCGAACTCTGCCATTCTGTGCACTCCAGCGCCAACCCCGGCCCGCCCCGCCGCGTGCGGGACGGCAGGCGGCCACTGCACCTTTCGTGCCGGAATGCCGCCTGCGCGGGGTGACGCCCGATCGGGCCGGCCTCTGCCGGATGAACCTTCAGCCGAGCGGGCCGCCCTCGATGTTGGAGGCGATGCCGCGGATGATGCCGGTGCCGTCCTCGGTGCGCAGTTCCTCGTACCAGCGGCCGGTCGCTTCCGGGTCCTTGCCGTGGGTCACGTCGCAGCGCTTGCGGGCCCGCAGCACCAGTTCCTTCGCCCGCTCGGCGCGGCGGTTCTGATAGCGCACGAGGGCATCCTCGATGCCGAGCGTGTTGGTCTGCAGCGCGATTGCCAGAATGACCGAATCTTCCAGCGCCATGCAGGCGCCCTGCCCGATATCGGGCGAGGTGTTGTGCGCGGAATCGCCCAGAATGGCCACCCGGCCGCGCGCCCACGTCATGAACGGCTCGATATCGTGGATTTCCACGCGGTTGGTGGTCTGCGGGTCGATGGCATCGATCAGCCGCTGCACCGGCGGGGCCCAGCCGCGGAAATAATCGCGCAGCAGTGCCTTGTAGCTGTCGCGATCGTTCGGCAGGCCCGCGGGCAGCGGAACGTCGAAGAAGAAATAGAACCGGTTGCCGGCAATCGGCATCACCGAGGCGCGCTTGCCCTCGCCGACGAAGGTGGTCCACTGGTCCTTCGGCGCAATCGCCTCGTCGATCCCGACCAGACCGTTCCAGTTGACATAGCCCACATAGCGGCGCTCGGGCGCAAAGCCCAGAACGTGGGTGCGCACCAGCGAATGGGCACCGTCGGCGCCGATCAGCAGATCGCCGCTGTCGGTCGTGCCATCGGTGAAGGTCGCCGTCACGGTGGTGCCGTCATCGGCAAGCGAGGCCATCTTCGTGCCGAGGCTGATGTCCTCCAGCCCGAATTCGCGCATCAGCATCAGCTGCAGTTCGGCGCGCGACACGGGGTAGGGCCGCTGGCCGACCTGCTGCACCAGCGGGTCGAGGCTGAACTGCGTCATGACCGCGCCGCTCAGCCCGTCCATGTAGGCCATGTTGTCCATCAGGCCGCCAAGGTCGGCCACCTGCTTGCCAAGGCCCAGATAGTTCAGACACTTGATGCCGTTCGACCACAGCGACAGGGCCGCCCCGACGGGCCGCACCTCGCGCACCTGCTCGTAGATGCGAACCTCGTGCCCCAGATGTTTCAGTGCGATGCCGGCGCTGAGCCCGCCGATGCCGGCTCCGATGATGATGACTTTCATTTCTGGCATCCTGTTCTGGAATCCGGGCGCCCTGCGAAACGCGGTGCCCCGGCGCGGCGGCCCGGCCGGGGCGGCGGGGACGCGCGAAAATTGTTGCCGGCCTCCAGATTTTTCGGAAACGGCCGTTCTGACAATGCGGCAATGCAGCGCCGAGGGCCGCAAACGGCGCCATGATCAAAATCCGGGCATCCGGCGGGGACGGGGCCCCTTTGCAGCCAGCTTACAAAACCGGCGCACAAAAAATGTGGACAGAGATGCGTTTCGCGGCCTGCGGGCTGTTGCCTTTCGGTCCGCGCTGGTGCATATCCCAGCCCGTCGCCGGGCGCTGCCCCGGTGCCGACCAGACCGGATGCGGGCGTAGCTCAGGGGTAGAGCACAACCTTGCCAAGGTTGGGGTCGTGGGTTCGAATCCCATCGCCCGCTCCAGTTGGTTGTTTTGCAGACAGCAGAATTTCAGAAAACGGCCGCCTCCGGGCGGCCTTTTTGCTGTTCGGGCCCTGTCCGGCCGGCGCCTGTCCGGTTGCACCTGCAACACAGGTTTGCGGATGCGGGCTTACGCGGCCCCGGCTTCCGGCGCCGGTGCGTCCTTCTGCGGCGCGGATGGCTGCGGTTCCAGAAGGTCGTGCGGCAACTGCCGGCAGACCTCGGCAACCTGCTTCAGCAGCGCGTTCATGGCCGATGTGCGGCGCCACAGCATGCCGATCTGCCGGCTCGGGTGGGTGTCGCGAAAGCCGAGCAGGCGGATGTTCTCCGACCCCGGCGGCCGGTTGCGGGTGGCCAGCACCGGCAGCAGCGTGATGCCGGCGCCCGCCACCACCATCTGCCGCAGGGTTTCCAGACTGGTGGCGCGGAATTCCGGGGTCTCGCGCGCACCGGAAAGCTGGCACACGTCCAGCGCCTGATCGCGCAGGCAGTGGCCGTCTTCCAGCAGCATCAGGCTGTGCCGGGACAGATCGGAAAGCGACAGGCTGCCCTGATGCGCCAGCGGGTGGTCGGCCGGCACCGCCACCAGAAAAGGTTCCTCGAACAGGAACTCGCTGTGCAGGCGGCTGTCGTGGATCGGCAGAGCCAGGAAGGCGGCGTCGAGCGTGCCCTGCCGCAGACGGGCAAGCAGGGCATCGCTCTTTTCCTCAAACAACAGCAGTTCCAGCCGCGGAAAGCGCGCGCGGATGAGCGGCACCACATGCGGCAGCAGATAGGGGCCGAGGGTGGGGAAGACGCCCAGCCGCAGCGTTCCGCTCTCGGAGGAGCGGGCGTGGCGGGCGGCCTCCTTCATCTCGTCGACTTCGCTCAGAATGCGCCGCGCCCGCTCCACCGCGTCGCGGCCGGCGGGCGTCAGCATCACGCGGCGCGCACCGCGCTCCACCAGCGTCACCCCGAGTTCGTCTTCGAGCTTGCGGATCTGGGTGGAAAGGGTCGGCTGACTGACCAGACACACCTCGGCCGCCCGCCGGAAATTCCGGTGGGTGGCCAGGGCGACCAGATATTGCAGCTCACGCAGCGTCATCGGGTTTTACAGCGGCGGGTTTTACAGCAGCCCCGCGGGCGTCAGGCGGCCTTGTCTGCCGCCTGCGGCGCCGACGAGCGGATCAGGTAGTCAAAGGCGCCGAGCGAGGCCTTCGCCCCTTCGCCCATGGCGATGATGATCTGCTTGTAGGGCACCGTGGTGCAGTCGCCGGCCGCAAAGACGCCCGTAACCGAGGTCTGGCCGCGATCGTCGACGACGATCTCGCCGCGCGGCGACAGCGTCACCGTGCCCTTCAGCCATTCGGTGTTGGGCAGCAGGCCGATCTGCACGAAGATGCCTTCCAGCGCCAGCGTGTGCAGCTCGCCCGTGGTGCGGTCCTCGTAGACGAGGCCGCTGACCTTGCTGCCGTCGCCCTTCACCTCGGTGGTGCGGGCCGACAGGATGACGTTGACGTTCGGCAGCGAGTGCAGCTTGCGCTGCAGCACCTCGTCGGCGCGCAGCTTGCTGTCGAACTCGATCAGCGTCACATGGGCCACCACGCCGGCAAGATCGATCGCCGCTTCCACGCCGGAGTTGCCGCCGCCGATCACCGCCACGCGCTTGCCCTTGAACAGCGGGCCGTCGCAGTGCGGGCAATAGGCAACGCCTTTGGTGCGGTACTGGTCTTCGCCGGGCACGCCCATCTGCCGCCAGCGCGCGCCGGTGGACAGGATGACCGACTTCGACTTCAGCGTTGCGCCGTTGGCGAACTCCACCGTCACAAGGCCGTCGCCGGAGGCCAGCCTGACGGCGGTCTGGAGGTTCATCACCTCCACCTCGTAATTGCGCACATGCTGTTCCAGCGCCGCGGCCAGCCTGGGGCCTTCGGTGTGCGGCACGGAAATGAAGTTCTCGATATCCATGGTATCGAGCACCTGCCCGCCGAACCGTTCGGCCGCCACGCCGGTGCGCACACCCTTGCGCGCGGCATAAATGGCCGCCGCCGCGCCGGCCGGGCCGCCGCCCACCACCAGCACGTCGTAAGGCGCCATGGCGGACAGGCGCGCGGCATCGCGGGCCGCGGCGCCGGTATCGAGCCTGGCAACGATCTCGTCCGGCCCCATGCGGCCCTGACCGAACACCGCCCCGTTGAGATAGACGGTCGGCACGGACATGACCTGCCGTTCCTCCACCTCGCTCTGGAAGGCGGCGCCGTCGATGGCGACGTGGCTGACGCGCGGGTTCAGCACCGCCATCAGGTTCAGCGCCTGCACCACCTCGGGGCAGTTCTGGCACGACTGGGAGAAATAGGTCTCAAAGCGGAAATCGCCGTCGAGGGCGCGGATCTGGTCGATCAGCGCCTGTTCCACCTTGGGCGGGTAGCCGCCGGTCTGCAGCAGCGCCAGCACCAGCGAGGTGAACTCGTGGCCCATCGGCAGGCCGGCGAAGGCGAGGTGAATATCCTCGCCCGGGCTGGAAAGGGCAAAGGAGGGCACGCGCTCGCCGCTGCCGCGCTCCTCGGTCACGGTGATCTTGTCGGACAGCGCCGCGACGTCGGTCAGCAGGTCGACCATCTCCTTCGACCGGGCACCGTCATCGACGAAGGCCGTGATCACGATCGGACGCACGACCCGCTCCAGATAGGCCTTGAGCTGGTTTTTCACGGCATCATCAAGCATGGGGGTCTCCGGTGAAGGTAAGGTAGGGTAAAGGCCCCCGTTGCGCGGCCGGGCAGGGCCGGCCGCGCACAGGCTGCCTCCCCCGGGTCGGGGGAGGGTGCCGTCAGGGGATGCGGATCGGGACCGGGCCGGTGTTGCCGGCCTGATCTTGCCGATCCGACTTCGCCGATCCGATCTTGCCG
>NZ_DAISHT010000036.1:11689-12747 GCF_036822375.1 Pseudoxanthobacter sp.
GATCTTGCCGGTCAGATCTTGCCGACGAGGTCGAGCGAGGGGGCGAGGGTCTTCTCGCCTTCCTGCCACTTCGCCGGGCAGACCTCACCCGGATGGCTGGCGACATACTGCGCGGCCTTGACCTTGCGCAGCAGGTCGGAAGCGTCGCGGCCGATGCCCTCGGCGGTGATCTCGACAGCCTGGATCACGCCCGCCGGATCCACCACGAAGGTGCCGCGGTCGGCCAGACCCTGACCGGGACGCAGCACTTCGAAGTTGGTGGAGATCTCGTGGGTCGGATCGCCGATCATGGTGTACTGGATCTTGGCGATCGTCTCGGACGAGTCGTGCCAGGCCTTGTGGGTGAAGTGGGTGTCGGTGGAGACCGAATAGATCTCGACGCCGAGCTTCTGGAACTCTTCGTAGTGATCGGCCACGTCGCCGAGCTCGGTCGGGCAGACGAAGGTGAAGTCGGCCGGATAGAAGAAGAACACAGACCACTTACCGGCGAGATCGGCCTCAGTCACCTCGATGAACTTGCCGTTCTTGAAAGCCTGCGCCTTGAAGGGCTTAATCTTGGTATTCACGAGAGACATGTCAAATCCCTGGATCAGTGTGTGATATGGCAGACCAAAGCCAACGCCGGGCACCATAAGGCTGATCGCGATATAAGTGAAATAGATAACTTCGCCGCAAGTGATAGCTTCAGCCTATCGCGCGACGCGCGGCCTGCAACCCCGCATAGGGGCAGCCCGCCGGCGGGCGGGAGAAGGCGGTCGCTGTGGGGGAGGTTCCGGGAGCTGTCTGTGCAAATGCGCCGGTGCCCGGCAAACGGCCCGGTGGCTGGCAGATGAGCCGGTGCCTGTGCGTTTCCCCGCGGGGGAGCCGCGCAGGCACCGGTCGCCACAGCAGCGGGCCGGGCGGCTTACTCAGAACCTGTAGCCGATCCGCGGCGAGCCGCTCTGTGACTGGACGTTGGCGGCGAAGTTGCCGTTGTCGAAGCCGAGGCCGGCCCCGGGGCGGCCGGCTGTGTCGGCAACCGGCATGACAGTTGCGGACATGACGGTCGCGGACATGAC
>NZ_DAISHT010000036.1:12847-24304 GCF_036822375.1 Pseudoxanthobacter sp.
GCGGACATGACGGTTGCGAACGGGGGCATGGCGAAACCGCCGGCAAAGGTCGCCGGCCGGGGCCGGGCATCGCCGGGGTTGGGCCGGGCGCCGGCACAGGTGCGCGAACACCCCGGCCGTCCGGCAACGCCGGTCCTGAACGCCGTCGACCGGAACGGCCCGGCAGCGGCCGGTTGCGGCAGTCGCGGGCCGCGTCCGGGTCCGCTGCCGGGCAGGTCAGCCGCTGCCGAATCGCTGCCGGTCCGCTCCGCGGCGATGTGACGGCGCACGCGCATGCTTCCCCTCTGCAGCAATCAAAGTCTGCGCGCGGGTGCGGCCTGTCCGGCCACGAGCAGGCTCAAAGGCCCCCCGAAGAACCTGCACCCCCGCGCGCAGACCGCTCCGGGTCCGTGGCGGCCCGAAGCTGTCCGATTGATTGTCTTTCAAGCCAGTGTGGCTGTTTTCGGATAGCAAAGCGAGAGACTTGCCGTCAATGCTGTAAATTTATGTTATTATCTAAACCGGATGACAGCCGAAGCGAGAACTCAGGATATTGTATCGATGACGATTTATAGAGTTGTAATAAAGTGTAATTAATGGACTTTGGTCCATTAAAGAAAGAATTTTTGTCTTTCGGAATTTTTTAATCGGACTGCGGCCGGGCGTAACCGCAGATGTGTTTTTGCCCCTGTTCGCGCTGCGGGGCGGCGGCTGCGGGCCGGGCGGCGCGGGCAGGGTGGATAGTCTCATCTGGCACAAGAAAAGCAGTGGCGGGCGGGCGTCGCGGCGACTCCGTCTGCGCACCCCGGACTGCGCGAAAACCGGGTTTTTCGACGGTCCGGCAATCCTGGACAGTCCGGCAATCCTGGACGGTGAGCGATTCCCGCGACGGTTCCGGGTTGCCGCCGGCCGTTGCGGCCGGGGACCTCAGCCGGCGGAGACCTCAGCCGGCGGAGATCTCAGCCGGCGGAGACCTGGGCGCCGGCGGTGAACAGGTAGCCGATGCCGCGCACCGACTGCACCGGCAGGTCGAGGCCGCAGAGGCCCTTGACCTTGCGCCGCAGGCGAAACAGCAGGACTTCCAGATGCGGTTCGTGCGCCTCGCCGCTGTCGCCCTTCAGCGCGCTCAGCAGATCGCTCCGGTTCACCGGGCGGCGCGGGATGGTCATGAGGCCGGCAAGCAGGCTGCATTCCGCTGCGTTGACGGGCACCGGCGTGCCGTCCGGCGCGGTCAGGGTGCGGCCGGCGCTGTCCAGCCGCCAGTGGCGGGCGCTCTCGGGCGGCGGGGCAAGGCGGGCATGCAGATTGCGGATGACCAGTTCCAGCTCAGTCAGTTCCACCGGCTTCAGCAGATAATGGTCAGCCCCCCGCGATAAGCCCTCCAGCCGGTCCTGCAACGCAGAGCGGCCTGTGAGCATGATGACGCCGGCCTGCCCGCGCAGCTGCAGCCGCTCGACGGCCGCGAACCCGCTCTCGCCCGGCAGGTTGATATCGAGCACGACGATATCGGCCGGTGCATCGCGCAGCGCCTGTTCCAGCCCGGCGATATCGCCGGCCGCACGCACGCTCATGCCCGCCATTTCGAGAAAGACGGCAAGGCTTTCGCAGAAATCGGCATCGTCCTCCACGACGACGACGCGCACCGGTTCCGCCGCCTCGGGAGCCGTGTTCTCCATCGTGTCCGTCACGTTGCGAACTCCTTGTCATGCCGCTTTCTCATGCCGCAGGCGCCTGCAGCGGCAGCACGAGGCAGAAGGTGCTGCCGGCGGACGGCGTGCTCTCCACACCGATGCTGCCGCCGTGGCGCTCGGCGATCCGCCGCACGATGAAAAGCCCCAGCCCCGCCCCGGGCAGGCGGGCGTGGGCTTCGCTGCGATAATAGCGCTCGAACACCGCCTCGCGGTCGCCGGCATCCAGCCCGGGCCCGTCGTCGCCGACACGGATGGTCGTCTGGCCGTTGTCCTGCGCGGCGGCAATCCGCACGCTGCCGCGGGTGTATTTCAGCGCGTTGCCGATCAGGTTGCCGACCGCAATGCGCAGCAGCATCGCGTCGGCCTCGACGATCAGCGACGGCGGGGCATCGAGGGTGACGAGGCGCCCGTCGCCGGCCCGCACATCGCGCGCCAGATCGGCCAGCAGGGCCGTGAGATCGAAGCGGCGGGGCTTCAGTTGCAGGGTGGCGCGGTCGAGCCATTCGTCGGTGAGAAAGGTGTCGATCAGGCCGCCGAGCCGGCTGGCGGCGCGGCCGATCTTGTCGAGCTCCTGCCGCTCGCGGGGGGCGGCGGGCGCGCCGGCGCGGATGACGTGGACCGCGGCGCCGATGGCGGCGAGCGGGGTGCGGAATTCGTGGCTGACCATGGCCAGCAGGTTGCGCTGTTCGCGCAGGGCCCGCCGCAGGGCAGTCTCGGCCACACCGCGCGCCTCGTTCTCTTCCTGCAGGGCGCGGGTGCGGTCGGCAACCGCGCGTTCGAGCGTCCGCTCGTTGCTGCGCGAGGCCGCCAGAAGGGCGGCTTCCAGCGCAAGGCGGGCGTCCTGCGTGCTGCGGACGGCGGTCAGCATGCCGGCGAACAGAATCGCCACCTGCACCACGAGCAGAACGGGAGAAATCCAGATGCTGAACACATTGAGCGGCACCAGACCGAACAGCAGCCCGGCATAGATGTTGAGCATCGCGCCGTAGACCAGAAAGCCGGCGAGGTACCAGCGGCCGGCCGGCTCTCCCGCGCGCAGGCTGCGGAAGGCCGCGATCACCGCCAGAACGGAAAAGGCCATCATGACGGCGATCAGGCCCGGCAGCAGCGTGGCGTGCAGGTCCAGCGGCGAGGTCAGCACGCCGAACAGCGTGAAGCCCAGAAGACCCAGCATCGCCCGCCGGCTCCACGGCATCGCCCGGAAGCCGCCGAACATCGTCAGCGCCGTCAGGATCATGGCGGCGCAGGTCAGGTTGAGCAGCAGCGAATGCAGGGCATAGACCGCGCCCGTGGAAAGGCCGTCCAGCGCCGGAAGCGCAAGGCCGGTGACCAGCAGCTGCAGGGCCGTCATCAGCGCGGTGCCGGCCCCCAGCATCGTCAGCGTGCGCGCCCGCAGCCACACGCCGCAGGCTATGGCCGCGGCCGCCAGCAGCGCCGCCGACCCCAGAATGAGCGACAGCCCGGTGGCCAGCGCCGTCAGCCGGCCGGTGAGGGCCGGCAGGCGCTGCACATCCAGCAGCGCCCGGATGGTACGGGTGCCGGCAAGCCGCACATAGACCGTGCGGCTCTCGCCCGCCGGCATCTCCATGCGAAAGACGAACAGCGGGACCGGCAGGTCGCGCGCCGCCATCGGCACCGCAAGGCCGGAGCGGCGCCACGCCATGGCAACCCCGCCGCCGGCGGCGGGCTCGGGCACGAAGGCATCCACCTCTGCCGTCAGCGGGTGGGCGTCGACCGACAGCCACCACACGCCGTCTCCGCCGGGGCCGGCCGCCAGATCGAAGCGCAGCCACCATGCCCCGTCGTTGTCGATGCCGGGATCGAAGCCGCCGGCCACCGGCCTGAAGGCGCCATCGCGATCCGCCGCCCCGACGGCGGCGCGATCCATCCGCCCGGTCGGGTCGTGGAAGGCGGCGACATGCCCCTGAAGCGCATAAGAGGCCTGCCGCCCTTCGAGCACCAGCGGGGCCGGTGCTGCGGCGTATGCGCCCCCGGAGGCCGGCGCCAGCCACAGGGCAGACCAGAGGGCCAGCCACACGCCGGGGCGCGCCAGCGGCATCGCAAGGCGGACGATGCCGCGAACCAGTGCCTGCCGGATGCCGTTCACGCGCCGCTCAGCCCCTCGTCCTTCAGCCGTGCTCCGGCAGCCGCGGGCACGGACTGCCACCGGCCGGCGGCAGGGTCATTACGCCCTGCGCCGCTGCCGTCCGCAGTCCGGCCGGTCATAAAGCGTTCTCCTGCGGTCCGCCCCGTCAGGTCCGCCAAAGTCTATAACAGCATCCGCCGGCCGGCCATGGCTCACGATGGCCCGACTGTTCAATCCCGTGCGCGCGACAGCCGGTCCGGGTCTGCTGCGCAGCCGGGATCATTCAGGCCGATGCGGGCCCGGCCGGTGCACGGCACTGTCTCCGGCCGGGCGCAGAACGCAGAATGCCATCGTCGCCGTAAAAAGCCGGGCTGCACGACTATTCGGTGTCGTATTATTGGCTGTCGGAAGCAGTCATACGCCCGTCACGCCTGCGACTGTAATAACGGAGTCTCATCGGGCAACCGGTGATGAGGACGATTCAGATCGGAATGGCGGTGTCTCATATGACAAAAACGCAAAGCGGCGCTGTTGCCGGCGTTCATAATGCCGCAGGGCCACGCCGGTCTCCTGTCGACAGGAAGAACAGTGCCGGCGAGAAGTTCGTGTTCTTTGCCGTTCTTCTGGCAGGGCTGGCCTTCACCGGATATTCCATCTGGCACGATATCAGCGCATCCGGTACCAGCACGCTGGCGATCATTCCGTTCATCCTGCTGGTGGTTGCGCTGCTGATTGCGCTGGGCTTTGAATTCGTGAACGGCTTTCACGACACGGCCAACGCGGTTGCCACCGTCATCTATACCAATTCGCTGCCGGCCCAGTTCGCGGTGATCTGGTCGGGCACGTGGAACTTTCTCGGCGTGCTGGCCTCCTCCGGCGCGGTGGCATTCGGCATCGTGTCGCTGCTGCCGGTGGAACTGATCCTGAACGTCGGGTCCGGCTCGGGGCTGGCCATGGTGTTCGCGCTGCTGATCGCGGCGATCCTGTGGAACCTCGGCACCTGGTATCTGGGCCTTCCGGCCTCGTCCTCCCACACCCTCATCGGCTCCATCATCGGCGTCGGCCTCGCCAATCAGGTGCTTCAGGGCTTCGACGGCACGTCCGGCGTGGACTGGGGGCAGGCGGCCAATGTGGGCTACTCGCTGCTGTTCTCGCCCGTCATCGGCTTCTTCGCCGCCGGCCTGCTGCTGCTCAGCCTCAGGGTTCTGGTGCGCAACCCGGCGCTCTATCGCGAGCCGCAGGGCCACAAGCCGCCGCCCTGGTGGATTCGCGGCCTGCTGGTGCTGACCTGCACCGGCGTTTCGTTCGCCCACGGCTCCAACGACGGGCAGAAGGGCATGGGGCTCATCATGCTCATCCTCATCGGCATCGTGCCCACCGCCTATGCGCTGAACCGGGCGGTGAACGTGGACGAGGTGGCGCAGTTCCGCTCTGTCGCCCGGGCCACCGAGACGGCGCTGCTGCAGGCCGCCGGCGCGACGCCGGCGCCGGCCGATCCGCGCCACGCGCTGACGACCTTCGTGCGCACCCGCACCGCGACGCCGGAGGTGATGCCGGCGCTGGCGCAGGTCACGCGCGAGATCTCCGACATGGTGGGCAATCACGAAACGCTGGCGCAGGTGCCCGCGGCTTCGGTCTCCAACATGCGCAACGATATGTATCTCGCCTCCGAGACCATCCGCGTGATGCTGAAGACCGGCCAGCCGCCGGCCGATGCGGTGCTGAAGGAGGACCTGACCGCCTTCCGGCAGCAGCTCGATACCGCGACCAAGTTCATTCCGCTGTGGGTGAAGGTGGCGGTGGCCATCGCGCTCGGTCTCGGCACCATGGTGGGCTGGAAGCGCATCGTGGTGACCGTTGGCGAGAAGATCGGCAAGACGCATCTGACTTATGCGCAGGGCGGCGCGGCGGAACTGGTGGCGATGGCCACCATCGGAGCGGCCGACATGTATGGCCTGCCGGTTTCCACCACCCATGTGCTGTCGTCGGGCGTGGCCGGCACCATGGCGGCCAACCGCTCCGGGCTGCAGATGTCGACCGTGCGCAACCTGCTGATGGCGTGGGTGCTGACGCTGCCGGCCGCCATTGCGCTCTCCGCCGGGCTCTATGTGCTGCTGCGGCAGATCATGTGAGCGCGGCCGGCGATGCGGGGCCGCGCCCCGCTGCCGGGGCCGGGAAAGGACGGGACGGGGCGGAACCGCGGCCGGCGGTTTCGCCCCGCCTGCATCGGGCCCGTGGCCTGTCTGCTGAAGCCGCCTGTCCGCTGAAGCCGGTTATCCGCTGAAGCCCCCGTTCCGCAGGAAAGCCTCTTCCGCAGCCGTGGAGGTGCGCCCCAGAATGACATTGCGATGGGGAAAACGGCCGAAGCGGCGGATGATGTCGCGGTGGCCTTCGGCATGGCCCAGCCAGGGTTCGCCCAGCCGCCGGTTCAGGGCGAGCGACAGGTCCTGATCGGCCGGGTCTTCGGAGTGGGCGAAGGGCAGGGCGAAGAACAGGCGCAGGCCGGTTTCGGTTGCCGCCATGTGGCCCAGCGCCTCGGCCCGGCGCGCATAGAGGCGGCACAGGCTGTCGGTCGCATACATGTGGCCGGTGTCGCGGAAGGCATTGCGGGGAAACTGATCGAGCAGGATCATCAGGGCCAGCGCGCCTTCCGGCGTTTCGCTCCAGCCGGCGCAGGCGCGGCGGGCGGCGGCAAGGTGCAGGTCGAGGAACGCGTCGCGAAAGCGCGCATCGAAGGCGGGGTCCTTTGAAAACCACGCATCGGCCTCGCCGGCCTCGCGCCAGAAGGCAACGACACGGCGGGCTTCGGCCGGGGCGGGCGGGGCGGCGGAGCGGGTCAAAGGGCGTCTCCCTGTGCGGTGCTGCCATCTGTGCGGTGCGGCGGGCGTCTGCCGCCGGCGCGCCACGGCACAATAGCCGGGCCGGCGGCTGTCGCCACAGCCGACCGCAGGGCCGGTGCGTTTCCCCCCGGCCTCTGCGGTCTGCGTGGCGGGCCGCCGGCGGCCTTTCCGCCTTGTCGGCCCGGTCAGTCGAAAGCGTCGATGCGCACGCGGCCCTCGCCGGTCCAGCGGTCGAGCGTGGTCTGTGCGGCGCTTTCCGTCAGGGCGCCGAAGCGCACCAGAACGTCGGCGAGAGCAGCCTGCACGCTGTCGACGAACGCGCGCCGGCCGCAGATATAGAGAACGGCGTTCCGGTGCAGCATCCAGTGCGCGAGGTCGGCCCCGGCGGCGCGCAGCCGGTCGCCGACATGGGCGGCATCGTCGGCATCGCGCGAGAAGGCGGTGTCGAGCCGCGTCAGCGTTCCGTCGGCAAGGGCGGCGCGGATCGCATCCCGCCACAGGAAATCGCCGTCGCGATGGCGGTTGCCGAACACCAGCCAGACCGGCCCGGCCGGCCGCGCCGCCCGCCGCTCTTCCAGAAAACCGGGGAACGGCGCGATGCCCGAACCGGCGCCGATCAGGATGACCGGCCGGTTCGGATCGTCCGGCGGGTTGAAGCCGGGGTGCGGCGCGATTGTCGCCTCAACCCGGCCGCCGGGCGGCAGCGTGCGGGTGAGGGCGCCGGAGACCTGCCCGGAAACGGTGTTTCCGGCCGCGTCGGTGCGGGTGTGCAGCCGCACGGTCAGTACGAGGCGCTGCGGGGCGCCGCTGTCGGTGCTGCCGATGGAATAGCTGCGCGGCGCGCCCCCGCCCGGCGGCGTGATGCGCACCAGATCGCCGGGACGGAAGGCGAGGCGGGTTTCGCTTTCCAGCACCACCGCCCACGTTTCCTGCGTGCCGGGGCAGGCCGGATCGTCCAGCCGCCAGCGGTCGGCCAGCCGCAGCGCAACCGGCGGGCCGGACAGCGCCGGTGCCGCGCCGGCATCGCCGGCAAGGCCCGGATCGCGGCCGAGCTGTGTCATCCACTGCCGCCAGATGCCCTCCGGGTCGCCATCGGCGCAGAGCATCGGGGTTGCTTCGCGGGCGCCCGCCGCCAGCAGCGCGGTCCGCAGGGTGTGGCCGCCGCCGCAGAAGTGCTGATAGCTGCGGTCGCCGAGCGCGAGCACCGCCAGATGCACGCCGGCAAGCGGCGTCCCGCCGCCGGCGGTTCCGGCTGCAAGCGCTTTCAGAAAGCCGCGCGCGCCATCCGGCACATCGCCCTCGCCGGTGGTGGCGGCAATCAGAACCACGCGCGGGAAGCCGGCAAGGCCGGCGGGCGTGAGGCGGCCGAGCGGGGCCACGGCCACCGTGTGGCCGCCGGCCTCAAGTGCGGCGGCGGTGGCGGCGGCAAGGCGCGCCGCGGTGCCGGTCTGGCTGGCGTGAACGACGAGCACGCTGCCGCCCGCCGCCTTCGGCCCGGCCGCCCGGTCGCGCCGCCAGCGCCGGAACCATGAGAGAAAGCCGGTGGCCGTCAGGCCCAGAAGGGCCAGCGACGCGGCGAAATTGAGCAGGCCGGACCACGCCCCGGCCCATGTGCCCTCATGGATCTGCTTGGCAAGGCCGGGGCCGCCTTCGAGCCTTGTCACGCTTTTGTCGGTCACCACGGCGGCGGTCGCGGCCGGGCCGGCGATCTGCACCAGCACGGTGCCGCCGCGAAACCGGCGCGCCGATACGAGGTGGGCGAGGTCGAGGCTGTCGCCGGCGGTGCCGAGCGCGGCGGCGATGCTGACCGGGCTTTCGGCCCGCGGCAGCGGCACGCGGACGCCGGCGCCGATGCCGGTGATCATCAGACCCGCCGTCAGCGGCGGCATCAGCACCAGCGGCAGCAGGCACCAGCCGATGATCATATGCCAGCCGAGCAGGGTGTTGCGGAAGCGAATCCAGGTCAGCAGCGGCCCGAACACCACGATGGCGAGCATGGCGAAGGCGGCCGCCTCCACCAGCGGCGCGAGCCCCAGCAGCAGCGACTTGTGAAGCGTCTCGGCGGTGCGGAACACATCGACCGGGCTGGAGGGCGCGGAAAGCCGGTTGCCGGTCGCAATCTGCCACCGGCCGGCGAGAGCGCGGTCGCCGGCGGCCACGTCCACGGCCTGTCCGCCCTCGGCCAGCGTGATGGCATCCACGCGCCCGGCGGCCTCCAGCCTTGCGGTCAGGGCGGCGAGAGCGGCCGGGTCGGCCGTGCCGGCGGCGGCGATGCGGGCCGCGCTGTCGGCCACCACCGGGCGGAAGGACAGCACCGCGCCGGAAAGGATGATCACCAGAAAGACCGGCGTCAGAATGAGGCCGAGCCAGCGGTGAAGCCAGATCAGGGCCGGACGGATGCGCAAACGCGACATGATGGACTCCGCATGGGCGCGCCCGCGGCAGGGCCGGGGCGTCGCGGGCCTTCTGTGCCCGTCCGCTGTCGCGGAACTTTGTCGCCCGCGGGCGGATCGGTAAGCGACTTTGCCGGGGCGCGGACCGTGACACATTTGGATACAATTTTGCAGTGGCCGGCCCGCCCCGGCCGCGCGCAAGGAGGGGCGGGCCGGAGACCGACGCCGCACCGGGACCGCCGATGGAACGCACGCCTCATATTCTCGTCGTCGACGACCACCGCGAGATTCGCGAACTGCTGGCGCGCTACCTCGCCCGCAACGGCCTGCGCGTCAGCGTGGCATCCGGCGGCGCGGAGATGCGCCAGCAGATGCGCACCGCCGCCATCGACCTCGTGGTGCTCGACATCATGATGCCGGGCGAGGACGGGCTGACGCTGTGCCGCCAGCTGCGGCAGGCCGGCAATGTGCCGATCGTGCTGCTGACGGCCGTTGCCGAGGAGACCGACCGCATCATCGGGCTGGAACTCGGCGCCGACGATTATGTGACCAAGCCGTTCAACCCGCGCGAGCTTCTGGCCCGCATCCGCGCCATTCTGCGCCGCGCGCAGGGCGGCGGCAGCGCGCCGCCGGCGGCAGAGGCCGGCCGCATCTGCTATCGCTTCGACCGCTTCGTGCTGGATGCCGGCCGCCGGGTGCTGAGCGATGCGCAGGGTACGGCGGTCATGCTCGGCACCGCCGAGTTTCGTCTGCTGCTGGCTTTCGTCACCCGGCCCGCGGTGGTGATGACGCGCGATCAGCTGCTCGACATCACCGCCGGCCGTGCCGCGCAGGTGTTCGATCGCAGCATCGACAATCTCGTCAGCCGCCTGCGCCGCCGCATCGAAGCCGATCCGCAGCACCCCGCCCTGATCCGCACCATCTGGGGCGAGGGCTATATGTTCGCCGGACCGGTGGAGGTTGTGCCGGCGGAGGGGCTGCCATGAGGCCGCCGGGCGTCCGCCGCCGCCTGCGGCTGTGGCCGCGCAGTCTCGCCGGACGTCTGGTGCTGCTGCTGGTGGCCACGCTGGCACTGGCGCAGGCGCTGATGCTGGCGCTGGTGCGCTCGGAACAGGATATGGTCGTGGAAGGGCTGGTGCGCGGACAGGCGCTCACGCAGGCGGTGACGCTGGCGCGCCTGCTCGATACCTATCCGGCGGCCGACAGCGAGCGGCTGGCCGCGGCCTTCCGCACCCGGGAGATCTGCGCGTGGGTGGCGGACACGCCGCCGCCGGCCCGCACCATGACGGCGGCCGAGACAGGGCTGGCCGATATTCTGCGGCGCATGCTGCACGGCGTGCGCGCCGGCGCGCCGGCGGTCGCCATTGCCCCGCCCGGCAGCCTCGGCCGCGGCAGCTGCAGCGATGCCGACGCGACATGGCTGCCGCGCCAGCCGGACGACAGGCCGGAGGGCCGCCTGTCCGGGTTCGGCCGGCGCCGCCTTGCCGCGGCCGACATCGTGGTGCCGCTTTCCGGCGGCCGCACGCTGACGCTGCGCACGGCGGTGGCCTTTCCGCCGGGTTGGAACCGGCTGATATTTCTCTCGTTCCTCGTCTCGTCGCTGGCCGTGGCGCTGGTCACCGTCATCGGCGTCCGGGTGCAGACCCGCGCGCTGCGTGCGCTGGCGGACGCCTCGGAGCGGTTCGGACGCGGCGAGAGCGTGGCGCCGCTGCCGGTTGCCGGGCCTGCGGAGGTGGCCGCCGTCACCCGCGCCTTCAACACCATGCAGAACCGCCTCAGCCAGTTCATCGGCGACCGGCTGAAGCTGCTGGCCGGCATCGGTCACGATCTGAGAACGCCGCTGACCACGCTGCGCCTCAAGGCGGAGTTCATCGACGACCCGGCGGTGCGCGACGATATCGTGGCAACCATCGGGGAGATGACGGCGATCTGCGAGGCAACCCTTGCCTTCACCCGCGCGGAAGCGGCGGCGGAAGCGACCGGCCCGGTCGATCTGACCGCGCTCGCCCGGGAGATCGTCGAGGACTACCGGCTCGCCGGCGCGGCCGTCAGCCTTGCACCGGGGCCGGCGGTGGCGGTCACCGGCCGCCCGGTCGCCCTCAGGCGCGCCGTCCGCAATCTCATCGACAACGCCGTGCGCTACGGCCGGCAGGCCGACGTCACCGTCACGGCCCTGCCCGGCGGCGGCGCCGTCCTGGCAGTGGAGGACGAGGGCCCGGGTGTGCCGGCCGACCGGGTGGAGGAAGCCTTCAAGCCGTTCGTGCGGCTGGAGGCTTCCCGCAGCACCGAGACCGGCGGCATCGGGCTGGGCCTCGCCATCACGCGGGGCATTGTGCAGGCCCATGGCGGGGTGCTGACCCTGAAAAACCGCCCTCAAGGCGGCCTGCGCGCCGAAATTCGCCTGCCGCGGTGAGTCCTTGCGCCCGGCGCGTGCGTGTCTGGCGGCCGATTCTGGCGGTGCGGCGGGG
>NZ_DAISHT010000037.1:0-14633 GCF_036822375.1 Pseudoxanthobacter sp.
TTGACAACGATCACGTTGTCGCCGCAATCGACGTGGGGCGTGAAGGTCGGCTTGTGCTTGCCGCGCAGGCGCATGGCAATCAGGGAAGCAAGCCGGCCGACGACGAGCCCTTCGGCGTCGATCAGGATCCAGTTCTTCTCGACCTCTTCGGGCTTCGCCGTATAGGTCTTCATGGGCGTTCTTTTCCACTAGGCAGGCCGGCCGTTGCGCCAGAACTCTGGCCGGGCCGGCTGCTTCCTCGTAACGCGAAAGGATCGCGGGGGGATCACGTCCGCCCGGCAGACCGGAACAAGCAACGCTCGAAGCGATGCTCATGGCCCGGCCGGAAACGGAATGGCGCTTCTCTACCGGCAGCCGCCCGCTCCGTCAAGACCCGAAACGGTCGGCCTTCGTGAAATTATCGCATTAAAACAAGGTGTTATAAATATGGTATTATATTACCACCTGTTTTGACACGAAAATTCCGCGTTTGCAGCCGCAGACTTTCCCGCGGCACGGCGCGGCAGCCCCGCCCGAGGGTGTTCGCATCGGGCCCGCGGCAGGTCTATAAGCAGGCCGAGAGGGAACGAGGATACCATGGTTCGCATTGCCGCCCCTGTTTCAGCTGCACTGGCGCTTCTGGCCTGCCTGCCGGCGGTTGTCGCCGTCACGCCGGTGCCGGCGATGGCTCAGGCTGCCGCGGCGGGCGATGCCGGCCCGCCGGGCGGCGGCCCCTCCGCTGCCGCGCCGGCCGCCCCGCAGGCTGCCACGCCCCCGCAGCCGCCCGCTGCACCGCCGCCCGGCACGCTGCCGGCCGATGCAGACCCCGGCCCGGCCGCCGACCCGCCCGACGCGGCGGAAAACCAGATGCCGCTGACCGCGGCGATGGTGGAACAGTTTCTGAAAAGCTGGCCGCCGATGGCCGCCCTCGGCGATCAGCTTGCCGACGAGTTCGGCGTGGACGAGGATGCCGCCGACCCGGCCGCCGCCTTCGCCATCTGGGCACGGCGGCCGCAGGCCCGCGCCCGCATCGAGGCCGTTCTCAGCCAGAGCGGCTACTCAAGCCTCGACGAATGGACCCGCGTGACCAACAGCGTGCTGGTGGCCTATGACTATGACGACAGCCTGACCGACCCGGCACAGATTGCCGACGCCATCCGGGAGATCGAATCGACGCCCGGCATGTCGCGCGACGAGAAGGACGGCCTGATCGCGCAGGTTCACCAGCAGGCAGACCTTGCCGCCGCCAGCAAGCCGCTGCCCGGCAACAGCGCCGTGATCGAACCGTTCCGCGACCGCATCGGCGCCGCCATCAACGGCGAGCCGCTGCCGGAAGGCGACCCGCTGCAGTGACAGCAACAGGAACGCCGGGCACCGCAGCGACCCGGCGGCAAAGAGAAGGAGACGCTTCGATGGCCGACAGCGAAATCCGTGAAACCACCGAGATCCCTGAAACCGCCGTCACGGCCGGCGCCATTGCCCCCGCGCCGACCAGCGCCGATCTCATCCGCCGGGTGCTGGCCGGCTGCCACACCGTTGCGGTGGTCGGCGCCTCTGCCAATCCGGACCGGCCTTCCTATCATGTGATGGAAACCCTGATCGAGATGGGCCACCGCATGATCCCGGTCAATCCGGGTCAGGCCGGCAAGACCATCCACGGCCAGACCGTTTATGGCAGCCTGGCCGACATTCCGGTGCCGGTGGACATGGTCGACGTGTTCCGCGCCTCCGACGCCGTTGCCGGCGTGGTCGACGAGGCGCTGGCGCTGCCGCAGCGGCCGAAGGCGATCTGGCTGCAGCTCGGCGTCATCGACGAGGGCGCAAGCCGCCGGGCCGAGGCCGCCGGCATCGCCGTGGTGCGCAACCGCTGCCCGGCCATCGAATATCCGTTTCTCGGCCGCCTCCAGCCCTGAGCCGGACCGACCGCCACACCCGGGACCCCCGACTTTCCGAGACCCCCCCGACTTTCCAAGGATCGTGATCCGATGACGGATACCCGTACCCCGGCCTTCAGCACACTGGCCGTCCATGCCGGCGCGGCGCCCGACCCCACCACGGGCGCCCGCGCCACGCCGATCTACCAGACCTCGTCGTTCGTGTTCGAAACGCCGGAGCAGGCGGCAGACCTGTTCGGTCTGCGGGCGTTCGGCAACATCTACACCCGCATCGGCAACCCGACGAATGCCGTGCTGGAAGGTCGCATCGCCGCGCTGGAAGGCGGCACCGCGGCGCTGGCGGTGGCCTCCGGCCACGCCGCGCAGGCCGTCACCTTTCAGGCGCTGATGCAGCCGGGCGACGAATTCGTTGCCGCCAGGCAGCTTTACGGCGGTTCCATCAACCAGTTCAACCACACCTTCAAGTCGTTCGGCTGGAACGTGGTGTGGGCGGATGCCACCGACATCGCCTCGTTCGAGCGCGGCCTCAGCGAGAAGACGAAGGCGATTTACATCGAGTCCTTCGCCAACCCCGGCGGCAGCGTGACCGACATCGCAGCCATCGCCGCGGTGGCGAAGAAGGCCGGGGTGCCGCTGATCGTCGACAACACGCTGGCGACCCCCTATCTGGTGCGCCCGTTCGAGCACGGCGCCGACATCGTGGTGCATTCGGTCACCAAGTTCCTCGGCGGCCACGGCAATTCCATCGGCGGCGTGGTGGTCGACGGCGGCAGCTTCAACTGGATGGCCCATGCCGACAAGTTCCCGGCGCTGACCCGGCCGCGGCCGGATTATAACGGCATGGTGCTGGCGGAGACCTTCGGCAACATCGCCTTCGCCATCGCCACCCGCGTGCTCGGCCTGCGCGACATGGGCCCGGCGCTGTCGCCCTTCAACGCCTTCCTGCTGGCAACCGGCATCGAGACGCTGCCGCTGCGCATGCAGCGCCACTGCGACAACGCGCTGGCCGTGGCCCGCCACCTTTCCACCCATGACAAGGTGGCGTGGGTCAGCTATCCGGGGCTGCCGGGCGATGCCTCCCATGAGCTCGCAAAGAAATATGCGCCAAAGGGTTCCGGTGCTGTCTTCACCTTCGGTCTCAAGGGCGGCTACGCGGCCGGCAAAGGGCTGGTGGCCGGGCTCAAGCTGTTCTCGCACCTTGCCAACGTGGGCGACACCCGCTCGCTGGTGATCCACCCCGCCTCCACCACCCACAGCCAGCTTTCCGACGCGCAGAAAGTCGCCGCCGGCGCCGGGCCGGAGGTGGTGCGCATCTCCGTCGGCATCGAGGATGTGGGCGATATCATCGCCGATCTCGATCAGGCGCTGGCGGGCGTCTGAGGCAGCCAGACGGCCCGGCCGCGCCGCCCCGTTCCGGGGCGCGGCCGGGCCGGCAGCACGGATCGCAGACCGGCACTGGCACACGACAGCCAGCCCTGCCATGATTGCCGCAACGCCACCCGGCCGGCAGGCAGGCAACCCGCTGCCGCCGACATGCACGACGGAAGGAACAGCGTGACCGGCATTTTCGACAGGCGCGGCTTTCTGGTGGAAAGTCAGGCGAAGCTGGACGCAGCCCGCACCGCCGGCACCACCGTGGCGCTTCTCGCCTTCGACATCGATAACATGGTCGTTCTCACCGAGAGCTATGGCGAGACGGCAGCCGCCGCGGTGCGCGCACGCTTCGCGGCGGTGGCCAGCCACTGCCTGCGGCGGCACGATGTGTTCGGCGAAATGGGGCCGGCGGCCTTCAGCGCGCTGCTTTCCAACCTGACCGCCGAACAGGCCCTTGTGGTGGCCGAGCGGGTGCGGCAGGCCTTTGCCGCCTCGGGCGGTATCGGCGCGGATAATCCGGCCACCACCGTCAGCATCGGCGTGGCTCTGGCGCGGGGCCGGGAGACCGACCTGCAGCATCTGATGCAGGCGGCCGGCCGCGCACTGGAGGAGGCCCGCAGCACCGGTTCCGGCCGCATCGCCGGCAGCACCGCCGCCCGCCCGCCCGCTGCCGGCTGAGGCCCCGGCCGGCCGCACGCCGGCGCCCCGCCCCCCTGACGGAAGAAAGCCATGCGGCCCGAAATTCTCAATCCGCTGTTTCGCGCCCTGACGGCGCTGAAGGGCATCGGGCCGAAACAGGCGGAACTGTTCGGCCGCCTGCTGGCCGGCAGCGCAGACCGCGAGGCGGTGGTGGCGGACCTGCTGTTCCACCTGCCCTCCGGCGTGGTCGACCGCCGGCTGCGGCCGCCGGTTGCCGAGGCCCCGGAAGGCGGCATCGCAACCCTGCTCGTCACCGTGGAACGCCACGACCCGCCGCGGGCCGGCGGTCGCGGGCCTTACCGCGTGGTGGCCGGCGACGACAGCGGCGAAATCGCCCTCGTGTTCTTCCACCCCCGCGCGGAATGGCTGGAAAGCGCGCTGCCGGTGGGCGCACGGCGCTGGGTTTCCGGCAAGGTGGAGTGGTTCAGCGGCCGCCCGCAGATGGTCCACCCGGATTATATCGTGCCGGAAGACCGGCTGGACACCCTGCCGGAGCTGGAGCCGGTCTATCCGCTGACCGAAGGCCTCGGGCAGAAGGCCGTCGCCCGCGCGGTCTCAACGGCGCTTGAAAGCCTGCCGGCCGAACTGCCGGAATGGCAGGATGCCGCCTTCATTGCGCGGCGCGGCTGGCTGCCGTTCGGCACGGCACTGCGCCTGCTCCACCACCCGGCCGGTGCGGCCCCGGAGGCGCTTCAGGCGGCCCGGGCGCGGCTTGCCTACGACGAACTGCTGGCCAGTCAGCTTGCGCTCGGCCTCGTCCGCACCCGCCTGCGCCGTATGAGCGGACGCGCGCGCGTGCCGGACGGCTCGCTCACACCCCGCATCCGCGCGGCGCTGCCGTTCAGCCTGACCGCCAGTCAGGAAAGCGCCATCGCCGACGTTGCAAAGGATCTGGCCGCCCCCCACCGCATGCTGCGCCTTGTGCAGGGCGACGTCGGCTCCGGCAAGACCATGGTCGCGCTGTTTGCCGCGGCGATGACGGTGGAAGCCGGCGCGCAGGCCGCCCTGATGGCCCCGACGGAGCTGCTCGCCCGCCAGCACCACGCCTCCATCGCGCCGCTGGCGGCCGCCGCCGGCATCGAGACCGCGGTTCTGACCGGCCGCGAGCGCGGACGCGACCGGGAAGCGACGCTGGAAGGGCTGGCAAGCGGACGCATCGGCCTCGTGGTCGGCACCCACGCGCTGTTTCAGAGCGATGTGGCGTTCGCCAATCTCGGTCTGGCCATCGTCGACGAGCAGCACCGGTTCGGCGTCCACCAGCGCCTCGCCTTTTCCGACAAGGGGCGCGGCACCGACGTGCTGGTGATGACGGCGACCCCCATTCCGCGCACGCTGGTGCTGGGCCTGTTCGGCGATATGGACGTGTCGCAGCTGACCGAGAAGCCGGCCGGCCGCCGGCCGATCGACACCCGCGTGCTGCCGGTCGAGCGCATGGAGGAACTCGTCGCCCGCCTCCGCGCGGCCATCGCCGGCGGGCAGAAGGCCTACTGGGTGTGCCCGCTGGTGGAAGAGAGCGAGGCGAGCGACCTTGCCGCCGCCGAAAGCCGCCGCGAGGCGCTTCAGGAGGCGCTGGGCCCGGTGGTGGGCCTTGTCCACGGTCGTCAGAAGGCTGCCGAGAAAGACGCCGCGATGGCCGATTTCCGCGCCGGGCGCACGCGGGTTCTGGTGGCCACCACCGTCATCGAGGTCGGCGTCGACGTGCCGGATGCCACCATCATCGTGATCGAACATGCCGAGCGCTTCGGCCTCGCCCAGCTTCACCAGCTGCGCGGCCGGGTGGGACGCTCCGACCGCGCCTCGTCATGCATCCTGATGTTCCGCCCGCCCGTCGGCGCGACGGCCGAGGCGCGGCTGAAGATCATGCGCGAGACGGAAGACGGGTTCGTCATCGCGGAGGAAGACCTGCGGCTGCGCGGCGAAGGCGAGCTGATGGGCACCCGGCAGAGCGGCCTGCAGAACTTTCACCTTGCAGACCTTGCGCTTCATGCCGATCTGGTGGAAACCGCACGGGACGATGCCCGCCTCGTGATGGCAACCGATGCCGACCTGACGGGCCGGCGCGGCGAAGCGCTGCGGGCCCTGCTCTATCTCTTCCGCCGCGACGAGGCGGTGCGGCTGCTGCGCTCCGGCTGAGGGGCGGGGCCACGACTTGCGGAGACGGCCGCTGATGGATCTGATCCTGTTCGATGTCGACGGCACGCTGGTCGATTCCCGCGCGTTCATCGTTGCGGCCATGAGCGATGCGTTCGCCGCCGAAGGGCTGCCGCCGCCCGCCCGCGCCGCCACGCTCGGCATCGTCGGCCTGTCGCTGCCCCACGCCATCGCCGCCCTCGCCCCCGGCCTGCCGCCCGATCTTCAGGCCCGGCTGGTGGAGGCCTACAAGACCCGCTACGGCACCCTGCGGCTTGAGATGACGCAGGGCGAGCCGCTCTATGACGGCGCAGCCGAGGCGCTTGCCGCCCTTGCCGCGCGCGAGGATGTGCTGCTCGGCATTGCCACCGGCAAATCGCGCCGCGGGCTGGATCACATTCTGGCCGGCCACGATCTCGGCCGCCATTTCGTCACCCTGCACACCGCCGACGACGCCCCCTCCAAGCCCGACCCGACCATGGTGCACGATGCTCTGCGCGCCACCGGGGCCGAGGCCGCGCGCACGGTGATGGTGGGCGATTCCAATTTCGACATGGCCATGGCCCGCGCGGCCGGCATTCGCGGCATCGGCGTTTCCTGGGGCTTCCAGAGCCCGGATATTCTGCGTGCCACCGGCGCCGACGTTGTGATCAGCCATTTTGCCGAGCTGGAGGGCACGCTGGCCCGCCTGCTGGGCTGGCCGCGCTGACGGGAAGAGATTTTCATGAGCGACGAAACCCTGTTCGAAAAGCTCGCCGCCCCGACCGGCGACGACGACGCCACGCGGATGGAGAAGAACCGCCACGCGGTGGAAAGCGCGTTCCGGTCGGAGAAGCCGCAGCACCCGCGGCGGTTCTACAAAACCGCCTCGGTGGCCCCCGCCGGCGAGGGCTTTGCCGTGCGCCTCGACGACCGGCCGGTGCGCACCCCCGGCCGCAACCTGCTGGCCCTGCCCTCGCAGGCGCTGGCGGAGGCGGTGGCCGCCGAGTGGCAGGCGCAGGAAACTCACATCGACCCGGCCACCATGCCGCTGACCCGCCTTGTCAACGCCGCCATCGACGGCGCCGGCGAGGTGGCGGCGATGCGTGCGGAGATGCTGCGCTATGCGGGAACGGACCTGCTCTGCTACCGCGCAGAGGATCCGCAGGGGCTGGTGGACATGCAGAACGCCGTCTGGGACCCGGTGCTGGCGTGGGCGGACGATGCGCTCGGCGCCCGTTTCGTGCTGGCCGGCGGCATCATGCATGTCGGCCAGCCGGCCGGGGCGCTGGCGGCCATCGACCGCGCGCTGCCCCACGGGCCGGGCCTGCTGGTCGCCGCGCTGCAGTCGCTGACGACGCTGACCGGCTCTGTGCTGCTGCCGCTGGCGCTGCTGCACGGGCAGACCGCCTTCGACGATCTGTGGACCGCGGCCCATGTCGACGAAGACTGGAATATCCGCCTCTGGGGCAGCGACCGCGAGGCGGTCGAGCGGCGCGCCTTCCGCGAGGCGGAGGCCCGTGCCGCTGCCGCCGTGGTGGCCGCACTCGCATCCGACGCCGGCACCGCGCCCGGCCGATGATCGCCGGTACGCCGCCGCAGCCCGGCGACGGCAGCCCGGTGACAGAAAGCCGGTGACCGGCCCCGTGACTTTGCGGCCCCGTGACTTTGCGGCCCGGGCGGCAAGAGCCGGCCGCGCCGGTAAAGGCAGCCGGCACAGCCGGCCGGTATCGCAGACGAGAATCGGACTGGTGGCGGAACCCGAATTCGGCTCATGATGCCAGATGGAAGGGCCGGTTCACGGGCCCGGCAACATAGTGCGCGGGGAGCAAGCATGGCGGATGCGATCGAGCTGACGATCACGGCCGATATCGCCGCCCTGCCCGATGTGCGCGATGCCGTGTCGGCGTTTGCCGAAGGTCACGATCTGCCGGTTGCAACCGCCTATGCGCTGGAACTGGTGGTAGATGAGTTCATGACCAACAGTGTGGAGCACGGCTACCGCGACCGCCCGGCCGGCCCCGTGCACCTCAGCCTGCGGCTGGACGGCAACACCATCGCCGGCGAGATCACCGACGAGGGGCGGGCCTTCGACCCCACCACCGCGCCGGAACCCGACACCACAGCCGCGCTGGAAGACCGCGCCATCGGCGGGCTCGGCGTGCATCTTGCCCGCAGCCTGCTCGACAGCCTCAGCTACCAGCGCCGCGGCCGGCAGAACGTGGTGCTGTTCCGTCTTTCCGCGGCCGGGCCGCCGGCCCGGCAGGCGCTGTGAGCCCGGCCCCGGTTCGCGCCCTCTTTTTCCTGCTTTTCTTCCTCAAGGACAGACCCCGTCGATGACCGCTCTCAGCCTCGCCTTCGACCATGTCGATTCCGTTCTGGTCGCCAGCCTCACCGGCCGCCTCGACAGCACCACGGCCAAGGAGCTGGAAACCGCGCTTCTGGAGCGCATCGCCGCCGGCGAGACGCGGCTCGTGCTGGATTTCGCCCGCCTCGACTATATCTCGTCGGCCGGCCTGCGCGTGGTTCTGCTGGCCGGCAAGCGCACCTCCGCGGCCGGCGGCCGGACGGCGCTTTCCGGGCTCGGCACCTCCATCCGCGCGGTGTTCGAGATCTCCGGCTTCATCGCCATCTTCCCGGTCAGCGACACCGTGGCCGGCGGCGTCGCTGCCGTGGCGGGCTGATCGTCCTCAGCCGCCCGTCCAGAGGCGCGGCAGGGCGCGGGCAAGGCCGGTCATCAGCGCGTTGGCGATGGTGCCGCCGGCCTCCGCCAGCGCCTCCAGCGACTGGGCCGGGCCGACGATCTCCGCCCGCCCGCCGGGCTGCACGGCAAGGCCGGTCACGTCGACCATGGAAAGCCCCATGGAAAGCCGGCCCATGAAGGGCGCCGGCCGGCCGTTCACCATCACATGGCCGCGGCCGCAGCCGAGCGTGCGCGGCAGGCCATCGCCATAGCCGATGGCGAGCGTGGCGATGCGGCTTTCGCGCTGCGTGACCGTGGCCCCCTCATAGCCGACCGGCGTGCCGGCGGGCACCCCGGCCACACGCAGCACCGGAGCATCGACCGCCACCACCGGATCGACCGGATGGACCAGCGGCAGCGCGGTCTGCACGCCATAAAGCGCGCTGCCGCTGCGCACCATCTCGCCGAAGCCGCCTTCCGGCGGCGCGAACAGCCCGGCCGAGGAACACAGGCTGAGCGGAATGCCCGGCCCGAAGGGCGCAACGGCGGCGCGCACCCGCGCCAGCTGCGCCTTCGCCGCGCCGCTGCGCGGATCGGCAAAATGGGCCAGCTGCGTGACGAAGGCGCGGATATCGGGCCGGCGGGGCAGCCCCTCGCCGGCCGCAAGGCGCGCCATCTCGCCATCCGTCAGGCCAAGGCGGCACAGCCCGCCATCGACCATGACCGCCACCGGCAGGCCGGCCTGCGCCGCCGCAACGGCCTCGTTCCACCCCGCCAGCACCGGCAGGATGCGCGCGGCCGCAAATGCCGCCGGGGGGGCACCCGCCAGCCCCTCCAGCGCCAGCACATCGGCGGCCGGGGCAAGGGCGCGCACGCGCAGCGCCTCCGGCAGGCTCGCCGTCCAGAACAGATCGCAGCCGGCGGCCGCCAGCGCGGCCGTCACCGGCTCCAGCCCCAGCCCGTAGGCATCGTGCTTCACCACCGCGCCGCAGCGCGCCGGCACGGCGCGGGCGCGCACGGTCTGCCAGTTCTGCCGCAGCCGGGCGAGATCGATGGTCATCCGCGCGCGGGCAAAGCCGGCCTCGTCCGCGGCGGCCGCGCTCACGGGCCGGCCTCGCCGGCCTCGCGCGGGGCAAAGCCGATGTCGCGGGCAAAGCGCACCGCGCCGGGCCGGCGGCAGAACGCCACCCCTGCCAGCCCGTCCGACAGGGCTGCGGCCACGCCGGCCAGATCGTCGGCGGCGATCCACTGCCGCGCCGGCGGGCGCGGCTCCGGCCGGCGGTGCAGCAGGAAGCGGCGCAGGCCGCCATATTTGACGACGAGCGCGCCGATGGCGAACCCCTCGCTCATCAGGTTGCCCCAGCTCACCGGGTTGGCCGGCGCGGCGGTGGCAAACAGGTGGCCGAAGCCTTGCTCAGCGGCCAGCGCCACGCGCGCCCGCGTCAGCCGGCGCTGCAGGCCGTGGCCGCGCCGGTCGGGCGCCACGCCCACGCCGGCAAGCTTGGCCACCCGCGCGTCGGCGGCAAGGCCGAGCAGGTCGCGCGGATCGTCGCCGGCCGCCAGATCGTGCTGCAGCACGCCATAGGCGATCAGCCGCCCGGCCTCGCGCACGCCGAGAATGGTGCCGCGCCCGGCCAGCAGCCCTTCGAAGAAGGCCGGCTCTTCCGGCTTCACGGCCGTGCGATCGGCGATATCGGCGATGGCGGCAAGGTGCAGGGCATAGACCGGACCGGCATCCGCCGGCCCCAGCGCCTCGCAGGCGGCGGCAGCCGCTGCGTCGTCAGCCACTGATGACCTCCGCATAGTTCAGCATCGCCAGCGGCGGATAGAGATCCAGTTCCGCGGCAACGGGCATGTTGATGATGAGCGAGAAGCGCTTCAGCGTTTCCACCGGCACGTCGGAGGCAGGCTGGCCGCCGGTGAGGATCGCCTCCGCCTTCGAGGCGGCAAGCTGGCCGACCGAATAATAACGGCACACCAGCCCGGCAAGGGCGCCGCCGCTGCGGATGGAGAGTTCCGCCGCCCCGAAGGCCGGCAGCCGGACCGCCGCGGCGGCCGGCTTCGTGATGTCGTAGATCGTGCCGAGGAAGGTATCCGGCAGCAGGTAGAGCCAGTCGGTGCCCGTCGCCTTCATGTCGGCGATCATGGCCGGCACGCCGTCGGCCACCGGCTGCCCGGCGGCATTGGCGGCAAAGGGCCGGGCATCGAGGCGGAACTGCATCTGCTCCGCCACGGTCTGCAATTCCGCCACCAGCGCCACGGAGTTCGGCTCGCTGCGGCTGTAGAGCACGCCCAGCGCATCGAACGGGCGGTAGGCCTGCATGGCGCGCATCTGCGCATCGAGCGGCACCACATGGAAGGCGCCGGTCACGTTGCGCCCGGAAGAGGCGAGCGACGGCACCACCCCCGCCGCCACCGGGGCCGCCACCATGGTGAAAACGACCGGAATGTCGGTGATGTATTTCTGCGGGTCCGGCTTGTCCCAGCGGCCCACGGTCGCCAGCGTCACCGGGGTGCCCCATGTGTAGACGAGATCGGGCTTCAGCCGCCGGATTTCGTCAATCAGGCCGGGCACGCGGCTGACATCGCGGCCGATATCGCGCACCACCAGATCGACCGGGATCTGGCGCTGGGCGAAATAATCGCGAAAGCCCTGCTCCACCTCGGTCTCGCCGCGATAGGTGATCATGTAGATGACATAGGGCGCGCGCGCGGCCGTGCCATGGGCGGGTGCCTCAGCCTGCACCGGCCGCAGCGAGGCCAGCAGCGCCGCACCGCCGGCCAGCAGCGCCCGGCGGCTGACGCGGGGCGAACCGGCCGGCCCGGCCCCGCCGGCCGCCCCGGCGCCCGGCGCCGGTCCGTTGCTGCGCTCCGGCCCGCTCATCGTCCCGCTCTCCCCCTCATGCCTGCCCCCTCATGCCTGCCCCCTCATATGCCGGCCCATCATGCGCCTTGCACCCTCACGCCTTGCCCCCTCACGCAGCGGCCGCGCTGCGGCCGCCCGCCGCCCCGGCGCTGCGCCCGCCCGCCTGCCGGCTGGCCAGCGCGAAGCCCAGCGCCCCGGCTGCCACGATGGCGCCGATGCCGGCCAGTGCCGCCGGCGCCCCGAATCGCGCCAGCAGCAGCGCCGCCAGTGCCGGGCCGGCCGCATTGCCGAGCCGCTCCACCAGACGGAAGACACCATAGAGCGTGTTCTCTGGCAAATCCGGTGCAATGCGGCGGCCGATTTCGCCCACCAGTGCCGATTGCGGCGTGATCGACAGCGCCTGTCCCAGCCCCAGCTGCAGCACCATCGCCGCCGCGCCCCACGGCTGCGGCAGCCACAGCGGGTGAACGACCGCCGTTGCCGCCACCAGCGCCCCGCCCACGACGAACGCCGGCCGGCGGCCGGCACCGTCGCTCCAGCGGGCGACCAGCGGCACCAGCACCAGCATGGAAACGGCATAGAGCATCAGCACACGCCCGATCACCGCATCGTCGAACCCGGCCGCGCCCATGACGACCGGAACGAGGAAGAACGACAGCCCCGCCAGAATGAGCTTGGCCGGAAACGCGCAGCCGACAAGCAGCAGCGCCATGGCCGGCCGCGTCAGAACCCGCGCGATATCGCGCACCGAAACGCCGGCGATGCGCGCGCCAGCATTGACATGGTCGGCCGGCAGGGTGAAGCGCGCGATCAGAAATGCCAGCGCCGCCACGCAGGCGCAGACCACAAAGGCCGCCCGCACGCCGAGACGGTCGGCCAGAATGCCGCCCACCGGCGGCCCGCACAGCGCCGCCACCATAATGGCCGTAACCAGCAGCGCCAGTCCGCGCGCCCGCGTCGGCCCGGCAGTGTTGTCGATGATGATGCCCTGCGCCCCCACGAACACCGCGGCATAGCCGATGGCGACCAGCGCGCGGAACAGCAGCAACGGCCCCAGACCGGAGGCACAGGCCGTGCCGGCAAACCCCGCCACCGCCACGGCAGCGCCAAGGCGCAGTGCCCGCGCACGGCCGAAACGCTCCGTCAGCCCGGCCAGCCACGGCTGGCTGAAGGCCACGATGGCCATGAACACCACGATCGGCAGGCTGATGGCGAGCTCGCGCGGGATGCCGGAAACCTGCGCCGTAAGGCTGGCGGCAAAGCCGGGCAGGAACGGCCGCGTCATCTCTTCGGCCAGAAAGAACAGAAACAGCGGCAGCCGCACCCGCTGCAGCACCGGCGGCGGCTCGGCACGGGTCTGCGACAGGCGGAAGCGGGCATCGAGATGGTCGAGCGCGGCCACCAGCCCGGCATCGCCGGCCGCCGCGGCATCGGCCCGGAGGCGGACGTGGCGGGCGCGCACGCCGGCAACCTGCCCGTCGACCGCCGCGATGGCCTGCGCCAGCCGGCCCTGCCCGCTCGCCGGCGCCGCGCCCGGCCGGGAAAGATCGCCCCGGCGCAGGGCATCGAGCCGGCGGGAGAACGCCTGCATCAGGGCGCCGGCATCGAGCCCGAGCACGAAGGCCAGCACCTCCAGCGTCATCAGCACCGAGGCCAGCACCACGATGGCGATGTCGAGCCAGAGGTCGCGCACCAGATCGACCGCCACCGAGGGCGGCACGGCAACCTCGACGCGGGCATAGGGGCGCCCGTCCGGCCCGGCGACCGGGGCCGAGACGACACTGAGGCCCGCCGGCATGGCTTCCGCCGGTACGATGTCGCCATCGGCCCGCAGCGCCACCGCCACCGGCCGGCCGGCGGGATCGAGCAGGGCGGCGGCCGCGAACTGGCGGTTTTCCGCCACCACCGCATCCAGCACGGCGCCGGTGCCATAGAGCGCATCGAGCCCGATGCCGTAGCCGGCGGCAGTGCCGACGAGGCCGGCGAGCGAGCGGGCAGAAACCTCTGCACGGGCATCGAGCGCCGGCAGCAGAATGCGTTCGGCCGCCACCACCGTGCGCCCGGCAACGAAGGCGACGGCAACAAGCAGAATGCCGGCGAGCAGCGCGATCACCAGCCGGTCGAAGCGCGGCACCGGGCGCCGCCGCGGCGCCGGAAGCCCCGCCGCGACCGCGTCGCCGGCCCGCCGCCCGCCGCCGGCCAGCCGGTCCTGCGCCTCGCCGAGCGAGCGCAGCGCCCAGCCGAAATCGGCTGCCGCCGCCCCTTCGGCCAGCCCGGCCTGCCGCCCCAGCCGGGCCAGCGGCAGCAGCACCGCCGGCACCACCAGCACGATGCTCGCCAGCCCCGCCACCACGACAGCCCGCAGCACCGCCTGTGCCAGACCGCCGAGCGGCGCGTCGATGCCGGCGCTGTCGGCACGCACCCACACCTGCCCTTCCGTGGCCCCGAACGGCCCGAGAATGGCGCTGCGATGCACCCGGACGCCGTCGCCGGCCTGCGCCGGCCGGCCGGTCCGGCTCCGGTCGCTGGAATGGACCACGATGCCCTCTGCATCCAGCACGTCGATGGAGACGATCAGCGGATCGGCCGCGCGCTCGCGCGCCGCCAGCGCATCGAGCGTATCCTGACCGGCCAGCGGCAGGCCGAGGCCGAGCGCCTGTTCCGCTGCCGCGTCGATGCGCGCTGCGATCTCGCCCAGCCGGGAATCGATCAGCGCCAGATAGGCCATGCGCGCGCTGCCGAAGCCGAGATAGCCGCCGAGCGCGATGGCGCCGAGCATGATGGCGATCACGACCGGCAGCAGCAGGCTGGCAAGGCGGCGCATGGGTTCACTCTCCATCCCTTGCCGGAGACGGCAGACCGGGTGCCTCCAGTGTGGCCGGATTCGGCCCCGAACTCCATGCTGCGAACGCCCTGCTGCGGGGCCCCGGCGGGCCGGCGCGGCGGCGCCGGGCTTCGTGTGACGAAAAGACTGCCGCTCGGCGCCCGGCCTCGTCTATAGTCGGACAGACATCAGATCCGGCAGAGT
>NZ_DAISHT010000037.1:14733-23947 GCF_036822375.1 Pseudoxanthobacter sp.
GCCAGACAACACGCCTCCATGCCCCGCACGAGCGACCGGGCGGCGCTGTGGTTTGCCCTCATCGTGGCGCTGATCGTGGGCATCGCCAGCACGGCGATCGGGCTGGAAATCTATGCCGGGCGGCGTGCCGAGGTGGTGGCGGCAAGCCGCGCCGTGGTGCGCTCGGTCGGTGCCGCCGTTGCACAGACCGTGGAACGGGCGGTCGGCTACGGCATTCCCATCGACCGGCTCTATCGCGCCGATGCCTATCTGGCGCAGTCGATGCGCGCCAGCGGCGAGATCAGCGCCATCATCCTGCAGGACACCGGCGGCCGCGTCGTGGCGGCGGCCGGGGCGGCCTCGCAGGTCGAACCGGTGGTGGTGCCGGTCACCGTTGCCGGCAGCGACCGCGGACGCCTGCTGCTGTTCCCGGCCTACACCATCGCCCGGCAGACGCGCACGACCATCGTCCAGATGGCCATCGTGGTCACCGTGCTGGCCGGCCTTGCCGCCGGCATCCTGATGCGCGCGCTGCTGGCGGAGACGATCGACCTGCGGCGGGCCCGCTTTGCCGCTGCCGCGCGCAGGGTGGCGCGCGGCTATTTCGGCGAAAACACGCCCCCGCTGTGGGACAGCCCGATGTCGGCCCTCAATGTTGCCGCCGGCACGCATCTGGCCGCCGTGCGCAGCGAGGCGCGGGCCGTGGCCGCGCTGGCCGATGAGATCCGCGCCGTCGATTTCGACGGCACGCTGGCGCCGCGGGTGGCGCGGGCCATCGCCCCGCTCGGGCCGCTGCCGGCGTTTCAGGCCAGCGTGCGCCAGCGCTTCAACACGCTGTGGGCCGGGTGGTGGGCGCTGGCGGTGCTGGCGCTGGCCGGGGCAACGCGCCCGCTGCTGGCCAGCTTTGCCGCAGACCGCATCGATGCCGGCCTGTTTCAGGCCGTTCAGGTCGCCGGCTCCGTCGCGCTCGGCGCGGCGGGCCAGCTTGCCGGCCTGCTGGCGGCGCTGCTGGTGCTGCGCGCCCGGCCGCTGGCCATCGCCCTCGCTCTGGCGCTGGTGGCGGGCGCACTGGTGTGGGTCAGCGACAGCCGCGGGTTCAGCCCCGTGCTCATCGCCCGGCTGCTGATCGGGTTCGGCACCGGCTTTGCCGTCTGGTCGCTGATCGCCCTCGACGGCCGCTTCCTGCGCCAGCCGTTCCGCTGGGCGCTGATGCTGCTGGCGGCGGAAGGTGCCGGGCCGATTCTGGGCGTGCTGTGCGACCAGATGATCGGGCGGCGGCTGACGCTGGAGATCGCCGGCGTTCTGGCCGGCGTTCTGGCCATTCTGGCGCTGGCGCTGCGCACCCGCTCCACCGCGCGGCTGCGCCTTGCGCTGCCGCCGCACGCGCTGCGCCCGCTCGCCGCGCTGACACTGAGCACCGCCGCCGCGGTGGCCTTCATGGACGGCGCCCTTTCCGGGGGGCCGGTGCGGGACGATCTTGCCCGCGTGGCCCTCGGCTACGCCCTGTTCGGCGGCGGGCTTGCCGTGCTGCCGCTCATCCGGCCCGGCCGGCGGGCAACCGCGGGGCTGGCCGCTCTGGCGCTGCTGGCGGCGGCCGCGCTTTCGGCGTGGTTTCCCGCCGGGCCGCTGCCGCTCGCCCCGCTGCCGGCCGGCCTTGCGCTGGGCGCGGTGGCAACGCTGGCCGGCGGCCTCACCTTCACGGCCGCCGGCGGCGTGGCGCTGGCCGGCGGCGCGCTCACCGGCGCGCTGGCGCTGGCCGGCGCGGCGCTGCTCGGCACCTCCCCGGCGTGGGCGCTGTGGCCGCCGGCCGCCGCCGCGCTGGCGATCCTGCTCGCCGGCGCGCCGCGCCGCAGCGCCGCCGGCGGGGAGGCCTGACGCCGATGCTGCTGCGCACCCGCCTGACGCTGTTCCTCTCCATCGCCTTCATCATCATCCTCGGCCTGCTGCTGCTGGCCGGCGAGGAGCGCGACAGCAGCGAAACCAACCATTACGCCACCGTGGCGATTGCCGGGCAGAGCGCCTTGTGGAAGGTGCTGCTGCGCACCGAAGTGGATTCGCTGGACGACGATGCCAGTGAGATCGTGGCCGCGCTGTCGCCGCTGTCGGGCAGCGAGCCGGCCAGCCTGCGGGCAGACATGGTGCGCACGATGGCGCGGCCGGGCGTCACCATCCGGCCGACCGACATCGTGCAGGTCATCGGCCTGCAGGGCGAGATGATTTATTCCAACGCCATCGGCGGCGAGCAGCGGCCGCTGCTCGACAAGGTGGCCCTCAGCCACATCATGAGCTCCGGCGCCCGCCTTGGCGGGCTGACGCAGGATAACCCGAACCGCTTCGTAGTGCTGTCGGTGTCGCCGCTGGACGTGAACGGCCGCACCGTCGCGCTGCTGGCCGTGGCCCGCGATGCAACGCCGTTGCTGATGCGCTTTGCCGCCGACTACGGCGCCGCCACCTTTCTGGTGTCGCTGCGCGGGCGCATGATTGCCGGCACCGACCCGGTGCTGTGGCACGATACGCGCCCCGCCGTGCCGCGCCGGCGCGCCAGCATGACCACCACCGAGGGCCGCACACAGCTTCTGCTGGTGACGAGCGTGCCGGTGAAGGACCTGACCGGCGGCAGCGTCGGCGTTCTCGTGTCGCTGCGCGACAGCTCGGAGACGCTGGGCGACGTGCGCGCCGTGGAGCAGATCGGCATGATCGTGATCGGCGCCTTTCTGGTGCTGACGCTCGGCTGGCTGTTCTTCTATCTGCGCCGCAGCTTCCGCCCTCTGGAAGGGGCCATCGGCGTGCTGCGGGCGCTGTCGCGCGGCGACACGGCGGTCGCCATCGAGGAAAGCGGCGACGGCGAGATCCGCGCCATCGCCGACACGGTATCGGTGTTCCGGCAGAACGCCATCGCCATCGAGCAGACCAAGATGGAGACCGAGCGCCAGCGCCGCCGGCAGGAACGGCTGATCCGCCGGCAGCTCGAAGCGCTGGCCCGCACGCTGGAGACCGACGGCCGCAAGGCGGTGATGGAGGACCTGCGCGCCATCGTCGATCAGGAACGCGCCCTGCCCGCACCGGCCGGCCGGACAACGGAACCGCCGGCGGCGACACCCGCCGCGGCAGGTGCGGGTGCGGGCGCGGGCGGCGACGACCAGCTTGGCCTGCTTGCCTCGCTGCTGCAGCGCATGTCGGCGCGCATTGCCGAACAGCACCGCCGGCTGCGCGAGCTGGTGGACGAACTGCGCGAATCCATCGCCACCCGCGCCAAACTGGCCGGCCTGCAGCAGGAACTGGAGATCGCCCGCGACCTGCAGCTTTCCATCCTGCCGCGCTCCAGCCCGGCGACCGACCGGGTGGATGTGTTCGGCCGCATGGTGCCCGCCAAGGAGATCGGCGGCGACTTCTACGACTATTTCCTGCTCGGCCGCGACAAGCTGGCGGTGGTGGTGGCCGACGTTTCCGGCAAGGGCGTGCCGGCGGCCATGTTCATGGCCATCACCCGCACGCTGCTGAAGGCGACCACGCTGTTTTCCGAAAAGCCGTCGGCCTGCATCGAGATGCTGAACGACGTGCTGTCGGCGGAAAACGAGCAGATGATGTTCGTCACGCTGTTCTTCGGCGTCATGGATCTGGAGACCGGCGAGATGGCCTATGTCAACGCCGGACACAACCCGCCCTGGCTGAAGCGCGCCGGCGGACAGCCCGAAATGCTGCCGCCCACCGGCGGCATGGCGGTGGCCGTGATCGGCGAACAGACCTATCGCGAGGCCGCCGTGCGGCTGGCGCCGGGCGACCTGCTGGTGCTCTACACCGACGGCGTGACCGAGGCGTTCGATATCGACGAGCAGGCCTATGGCGACGACCGTCTCGGCCGCCTCGTGGACGGGCTGGCCCCGGGCCTGACCGCAGCCGGCATCACGGCGGCGGTGTTTTCCGATGTCCACAGCTTCGAGCGCGGGGCGACGCAGGCCGACGACATCACCTGCGTGGCCCTGCGTTATGCCGGCCCGTCCCACACGCCGCACCAGTCTTCCGCCGGCGGGTTTTCGCTGTAGTACCCGGCCCGGCGGAGCAGCAGCCGGGCGGCGGCATCGTGCGGCTCCGCATCCAGCGTGTCGCCGGCCATGCGCCGGGCGGCGGCGAAGTCGCGGTCGCGATAGGCCATGAGCGCGTTCTCATAGAGCACCGCCGCATGCAGCGTTCCGGCGCTGACGCTGCCGGAACGCCCCATCAGCGCATGCACCGCCTCCGGCCGCGTCTGGCCGCGCAGGATCACCCGGTCCACCTCGCGGAACACCAGCCCGTCGCCGGCCGCCCGCCGCGTGGCATCGGAAACCAGCACCGGCACGCCATAGAGCTTGGCCGCCCCTTCCAGCCGCGCCGCGGTGTTGACGGCATTGCCGATGACCGTGAAATTCCGGCTGGTGTCGGCCCCGACATCGCCGGCCACGACCTCGCCGGTGGCGATGCCGATGGCCACCGCCAGCGTGCGGCCGGCCGCGGCGCTGATGCCTTGCAGCGCCTTCTGCAGCGCCGGCAGGGCGGCAATCTGGTCCAGCGCGGTTTCGCAGGCATCGCGGGCCTGCGTGGCGGGGTCGGTGAAGGGCGGGCCCCACCACGCCATCACCGCATCGCCGATGAACTTGTCCGTCAGGCCGCTGTGGGTGCCGATGGCCTTCGTCATGGCGGCCAGATAGCTGTTGAGCAGATCCACCAGCGCTTCCGGTTCCAGCCGCTCGGTCCAGCCGCTGAAATCGCGCAGATCCGTGAACGAGACCGTCATCACCTGCCGGCGGCCGCGCTCCTCGCTGAGCGGGCTTCGGGCGAGAATGCGCTCCACCACGCGCGGATCGAGATATTCGCCGAAGATGCGGGTGATCTTCTTGCGGCGGCGCTGCTCGGTGATGTCGCTCATCACCACGATCACCCCGTGGCGCTCCACAGCGCCGTCGCGCTCGGCGAGCAGGAAGCTCGACGAGACGTGCAGGTAAACGTTGCGCCCGCCGACCGCGATCATGAGGTCGCGGGCGTGGACGGTCTCGTTTTCGTAGACCGCCTTCAGCACCACCTCGTTGAAATCCTCCAGCCGCTCTTCCAGAAGGAAGGCTTCGGCGAAGGACGCGCCCACGGTGGCCGCGGGATCGAGCCCCAGCAGCCCGCCGGCCGCCGCGTTGAAGGTGAGGATGCGGCCGGCCATGTCGATCGACAGCACGCCGTCGCGCATGCTCGCCAGAATGCGGGCATGAACGAGATCGTCGACCCCGCCGGCGGGCGGGACCGGCGCAGCCGCGGCCACGGGCGGCACGACCGGGTCACTCATCGGCGGCCCCGACGAATGGCACGGCCGTGCCCGGCCGCAGCCGCCGCCCCCCGGGCGGCATCGTGCCGGCGGGTGTTGTCATCGCTTGCCTCCTGCGGGCCGGGGCAGCGCATGCCGGACCGGCCGCCCGCTGCCCGCAGCCTTGTCTGCGAGCCCCTGTGATAGCCTTCCCCGCTGCCGCCGGCCACACACGGTTTGTCCCCCTGTTCAGATGTCATCAAACAAGCGTATAGAGCGCTGCGCACGCCACCCGTGCGGCAAAGTCGTCGTTCCCCCCCTGCCCGAAGGGACGCCCGAGGCGCCCGGAGTTGCGCCCCATGGTGACCTCGTCGTCCAACGATAGCCCTCCTCCGGGCCGCGGGAAAAGCCCCGGCAGCGCATTGTCGGTCCTGACCAGCCCGGCGCTGATGGCGCCGGTCAGCGCCTCGTTCGTGTTCGGCACCGGGCTGTCGCTGGTGGTGCCGCTGCTGGCCATGGTGCTGGAGCGGCGCGGCGTGTCGGCCGGCCTGATCGGCCTCAACTCGGCCATGGCCGGCATCGCCGCCATTGCCGCCACGCCGTTTGCCGTGCCGCTCGCCCGCCGCCTCGGCACGCTGCGCACCATCGTCACCGCCATCGTTGTCGCCGCGGTGTCTCTGCTGCTGTTCTTTCCCGTGCAGAGCCTTGCGGTCTGGTTTCTGCTGCGCATCAGCTTTCACGGTTCGCTGACGGTGATCTTCTGCCTGTCGGAGTTCTGGATTTCCGGGGCCGCCCCGCCCGAGCGGCGCGGGCTGGCGCTGGGGTTCTATGGCACGGCGCTGTCGCTGGGGTTCGCGCTGGGGCCGGCGATTCTGGCACTGGCCGGCAGTCAGGGCATGGCGCCGTTCTGGCTCGGCGCCGGCATCATGCTGGCCACCATCGTGCCGATCGCCACCGCCGCCCGGCACCAGCCGGTGATCGCGGCGGAAGCCCGCGGCTCGATGGTGCGCATCCTGCGCCTTGCACCGGTCGCCACGCTGGCCGCCTTCGCCTTCGGCGCCATCGATGCCGGCACCATCGCGCTGCTGCCGGTGTTCGCCACGCGCATCGGCTTCGACGATACCGCCATCGGCCTCGTCATCACGGCGCTGGGGCTGGGGTTCGGCGTGGCGCAGGTGCCGGCCGGGCTGATGGCCGACCGCGTGCCCAAGAAGGCGCTGCTGCTCGGCGCCGCCGTCGCCTCCGCCCTGTGGGCGCTGGCGATCCCCGCGCTCGGCACGTCGGTGCCGGTGCTGGCGGGCGCCATGTTCCTGTTCGGGCTGGTGCTGTCCGGCCTCTACACCGTGGGGCTGGCCGCGCTTGCCAGCCGCTTCAGCGGCGTCGATCTCGGCACCGCGAACGCCACTTTCATCATGACCTATTCGGTCGGCATGCTCCTCGGACCGGCCTCCATGGGGCAGGCCATCGACCGCTTCGGCCCCGGCGCCATGTTCCACGTCGCGGCCATCGCCATGGCGCTCTATGCGGCGCTCATCGTGGTGCGCTGGCGGGCGGAATGAACCGCCCGCCAGAACGGTTCCGTCACTTCGCCGCAGCCGGGGCAACCGCCGTCGACTTGTCTTTCGGCTCGATGCGATAGAGACCGCCGTCCTCAAGATCGGTGGTGAGATAGATGAAGCCGTCCGGCCCCACGCGCACATCGCGGATGCGGCCGATCTCGCCTTCAAGGAAACGCTGTTCGCCGCCGACACGCTCGCCGTTCATCTTCAGACGGTCGAGAATTTCGGAGGCGAGCCCGCCCACCCACACCGTGCCGTTCCACTGCGGATAGACGCCGTTCTTGTAGATGGCGAGGCCGGACGTGGCGATGGAGGGCTTCCAGTACCACACCGGCTGTTCCATCCCCTCGGCTTTGGTGCCGATGCCGATCGGCTTGTTGTCGTAGCCGATGCCGTAGGTGATCACCGGCCAGCCATAGTTGCGGCCGGGCTCGATGATGTTGAGCTCGTCGCCGCCCTGCGGCCCGTGCTCGATCTCCCACAGCAGGCCGGTTTCGGGATCGAACGTCAGGCCCTGCGGGTTGCGGTTGCCGTAGGTCCAGATCTCCTTGCGCGCGCCCGGCACGCCGACGAAAGGATTGTCGGCCGGGATCGCGCCGTCGCTGCGAATGCGGACGACCTTGCCCCACGCCTGCGACAGATCCTGCGGCTTGGACAGGTCGAAGCGGTCGCCCACCGTCAGGAACAGGTAGCCGTCGCGGACCTGAATGCGACCGCCGAAGTTCTCGATGCCCGGCGCCGCCGGCCCGGCCTCGTAAATCACTTCCAGGCCGGTCAGCCTGTCGCCCTCCAGCTTCGCCTTCGCCACGCGCAGCGTGGAGGCGGCGCGGAAGCCGTGGGTATAGGAGAGGTACAGCGTCCGGTTCTTTTCAAACTCCGGATCGAGATGCACATCCAGCAGGCCGCCGTGGCCGGCCACATAAATGTCCGGCGGCAGGCCGCTGACCGGCGTCAGACGGCCATCTTTTTCGACGATATTCAGGCGGCCGGGACGCTCGGTCACGATCGGGCGCCCGTCGGGCAGAAAATCGACCGACCACGGATTGGCCAGCGGCGCTGCGACGGTGACGAGATCGAAATCGCCTTCCCCGGCTTCGGGAACAGGACTGGCGGTATCGGCGGGCAGGCTCGCGGCGGCCGCGGGCGCAACACCCGCCGGGCCGGCAACCGGAACAGCCAGCGCAAGGGCAAGGGCTGCGGCGGGGCCAAGGGCGGTAAAGGCCTTCAAGACTGATGCTCCAAACGAAACAGACGTCGCGCGCACCATCGCCCTGCCTGCACCGGCCTGTTTCCCCGGCGGTGCTGCGCGCCCCGGCGTGCGCCCGCCCATCAATGGCCGGAATCGGGCCCCCGCGCCACTCCAAAGCCGGACCGGCCGCAAATTCGCCTCCGCAGCCCGCCCAACGGGCCATAAGCCGGGCAGATCGGCAACAGATGGGGCGAAACCGGCGCAGAACGCCCCTCAGCCCCTCGACAGCAGTCCGTTGGCTGCGCTACCAACGGCGCGAATTGAGGTTCGCCCCTCAACGGTGCCGGCGGTGCGATGCCGGCGGCGCGGCAGCGGGCCGCGGGCAGAAACGGCCCGCCCCTTGCATCTCGCCCCTTGCTTGCAGAAGGACGATGCCGCGGGAAGGGATCGGGAAACGGTTCCTTCGGTATTGTCTGTAATCGGCAGGGTGCACACCGGGAAGGTTTGCGCCAGCCGGCAGAAGACCGGGTGCGTTGCTCCGGTTTTTCGTTTCTACACCAACAGAAGGCCCGTTCGACCAGACACCAGCTTCCGGACAACTTTTGCAGGACGAAGCCCGTGCCCGTGCCGACAGCCGTTCACCAGACCGATCCGTCGCTTCATCAGGGAGCCCGCGCATGACCTCGCGCGTTGTCGAAGTCGATCCCTTTGACATCATCGTCTTCGGTGCCACGGGGGATCTCTCCCGCCGCAAGCTGATCCCCGCGCTCTATCACCGCGACCAGTCCGGCCAGCTTCCGGAAGATGCCCGCGTGATCGGCACCTCGCGCCGCGAGATGGCCCCGAGCGATTTCATCGAAGATGCCCGCCAGTCGATCATCGCCCATGTGCCGGCCGACGAGGTTTCGCCGGAATCGCTCGCCCGCTTTCTTTCCCGCCTGTCCTATGTGGCCGTCGATGCCGCCTCCGAAGACGGCTGGGACAATCTGGTCTCCCACGTCGGCCTCAACCCGGCGCGCATCCATGTCTATTATCTGGCCACCGCGCCGGAGTTCTTCGGCCCGATCTGCACCAGCCTCGGCAAGCACGGCCTTGCCGCCGGCAACGCGCGGGTGGTGATTGAAAAGCCGATCGGCAAGGACCTCGATTCCGCCAAGCGGGTGAATGCGGCCATCGGCGCGGTGTTCCCGGAAGACCGCATCTATCGCATCGACCACTATC
>NZ_DAISHT010000038.1:0-23768 GCF_036822375.1 Pseudoxanthobacter sp.
CCGGCCATCGCCGCGGCCTTCATCCGCTGGCTCGCCCCGGACAATTTCGATGCGGGGGGAGCCCAGCGGGAACAGCTTGCCGATCTGATGCCCGCCCGGGAGGAGTGAACGCGGCGACTGCGCCCGGCAGCGCCGCGTTCTTCGTCATGACCGTTCGATCGAGCTGTCCGCAGATGGACTGGCTGTGACCTTCATCTGACCCTGCGTCCTTGAGACGTGCAGTGCTGCAGCCCCGGCGAGAGATGCAAAGACATCTATTGAGCGCCTCTGACACGCTCCCACTCACGCTTCAGAAGCGCAGCGGACACGATTTCGAGGATGGGAATGAGGTTTTTGTTTCGGTATACTGTTGATTTTGAGTCAGTTAATTGTTTTATTTCTGGGATTTCATCCAGTTCTTTTTCTATATAATAGCTATTTTCTCCGGCTGCAAAGCAAAATATGCGAAGTATAAGTCTGTGATCTAATTCTGATGGATTAAGATATAACTTCAGTAAATTAAGATCATTGATATATTTATCATCTGGGATGGACGGAGATGTTTCTACAATATATTTGTATTGTGATATTAATTTTGCTATTATGATTCGGACTTTATTTATCCACTTTTGCCTGCTGTCTGCTCTAATTTTTGATTTTATTTGATCATAAGTTACAAAACATGCTGTTATTGAAGCTAATAATGCAATATATGCAGTTAGATTGCTATTTATGGACTCAAAAAAGCCGAGATTTATTCCATATATACAGCATGATTCTTTCTCGCTATGGCAAAATATAGGTTCTAGTATTATTTTGATAATAAAAGATATCGCAGTAAAAAATAAAACTTTCACAAACAACGATTCTATGGAAATCAACGATGCCATGGAAATAAATTTATGAGTACCATTTGAATTTATCTTATCTTTGTTGTTTATTATTTTTATTATATCGCTTGCTTTTGGCGGTTCTATTTTATTTGTACTACTGTTTGTCCACCACGCATATTTTGTCTGAAAATCAATCTGGCGCCATAAGTATAATAGAATTATTGATACTATTGATATATGTATTATATAATTTAATATATTATGAAAAAAATATTTAATTCATCGTATTGAATCAATAAAATTGAATACAAAACGATTATCGCCGATACTGGTATTCTGGGGATCTTCATATGGTTTTCTCGCTTTTCTCTGAGAAGCGCGGAACGGCTATCCGCTCGAAACTGTCTCGTGCATCAGGCCGATTTCACGATCTGAATTGACACTCCGACCACGCGTTTGAGCGCGCATCCGAGCAGAGCAACTCACACGAGGAAGCTACCCCGATTGATCTGGAGTCGCGATATCAATCGCAGATTGAAGTGTGCGACTTTCTGTGCGGATCGCCGCCTGCCGGCTGTGGCGGGATCGCCCCCTGCAGGTCGCGCATCGCGAGCGGCTGTTCGGCGTTGAGAGACGCGCGGCTGGTGCCGATAATTACCGCCTGCTAACCACAACGTGAAGGGATCGGCGGCCGGGCTGTCCGATCCTTTGGGTTTGCCGCCCGCGCGCCAATATAATCTGTCAGGACGCCCCTGCGGCGGTCCCCGAATCAGGGGCGCCACAGGCGCACCGCCTCCTTCCGGCGACGAGAGAACGGGCTGGAGACCTCAGATGACCAACCATCTCGTCTCGCTGATCCGCGAGCGGATGCCCGGCCCCGGAAAGATCTTCATCGACCCGGTGGGCGGACGCCGGCTGACCTATGGCGATCTCATCGGCCTTTCCGGCCGCATGGCGAATGCGCTCGTCAGCTATGGCGTGCGCCCGGGCGACCGCGTTGCCGTGCAGGTGGAAAAGAGCGTCGAGGCCATCGTTCTCTATATCGCCTGCCTGCGGGCGGGCGCGGTGTTTCTGCCGCTCAATCCCGCCTACACGCTGGTGGAGCTGGATTATTACATCGGCGATGCCGAGCCGCGCCTCGTCGTCGGCGCGCCGGAGGCGGAAGCCGGGCTGGAGACGGTGGCGCTGGCCCGCGCTGTGGACGCGGTGGCGACGCTGGGCACCGAGGCCGACGGCTCGCTGATGGAGCGCGTTGCCCACTTTCCGGCCGCCTTCGAGGATGTGCCGCGCGGGCCGGACGATCTGGCCGCCATCCTCTACACCTCCGGCACCACCGGCCGCGCCAAGGGCGCGATGATCACCCACGGCAATCTCGCCTCCAATGCGCTGGCGCTGGCCGATATCTGGCGCTTCACGCGCGAGGATGTGCTGATCCATGCGCTGCCGGTGTTCCACACCCACGGCCTGTTCGTGGCGGTGAACACGGTGATGATGGCCGGCGCCTCCATGCTGTTTCTGCCGAAGTTCGAGGCCGGCAGCGTCATCCACCTCATGCCGCGGGCCAGCGTGCTGATGGGGGTGCCGACCTTCTATGTCCGCCTGCTGCAGAACGAGGCGCTGACGAAGGAGGCCGCCCGGCACATGCGGCTGTTCATCTCCGGCTCTGCGCCGCTGCTGCCGGAAACCCACGCCGCCTTTGCCCAGCGCACCGGGCACGCCATTCTGGAACGCTACGGCATGACCGAGACCGGAATGATCGCCTCAAACCCGGTCGAGGGGCCGCGGGCGCCGGGCACCGTGGGGGTGCCGCTGCCGGGCGTTTCGGTGCGCATTTCCGATACCGGCACCGGGCTGCCGTCGTTGCGCGGCGACATCGGCATGGTGGAGGTGAAAGGGCCGAACGTGTTCCGCGGCTACTGGCGCCTGCCGGAAAAGACGCGGGCCGAGTTTCGCGAGGACGGCTACTTCATCACCGGCGATCTCGGGCAGTTCGACGAGCACGGCTACCTGAGCATCGTCGGGCGCGGCAAGGATCTGATCATTTCCGGCGGGCTCAATGTCTACCCGCGCGAGGTTGAGAGCGAGATCGACCAGCTGGCCGGCGTGGTGGAAAGCGCCGTCATCGGCCTGCCGCACGGCGAGTTCGGCGAGGCGGTGACGGCCATCGTGGTGCGGGCGGAAGGTGCCGTGCTGGACGAGGCGACGGTGATGCGCGCGCTCGACGGCCGTCTGGCCCGCTTCAAGCAGCCGAAGCGCGTGCTGTTCATCGAGGCCCTGCCGCGTAACGCCATGGGCAAGGTGCAGAAGGCGCTGCTGCGCGAAACCTACCGCGAGCTTTATGCGGCGGCGTCCGCCGGCTGAGCGTTCAGCCGGCCCCGCCCCGGGCCGGTGCGTCGGCCGGCTCCGCGGCTTCGCGGTTCTGCCCCGCCGCTTTCGCAAAGGCGCCCGGCGTCAGCCCCGTCGCAGCGCGGAAGCGCTGCGTCAGGTGGCTCTGGCTGGCAAAGCCGCAGGCGGCGGCAATTCCGGCCAGCGAAAGGGCTTCTCCGCGCGGCGGGCGGGCGATCATGTCGCGCGCGCGGGCAATGCGGCGGGCCAGCACGAAGGCATGCGGGCTTTCGCCGGCCGAGGCGCGGAACATGCGCGCGAAGTGATAGGGGCTGAGCCCGGCCACTGCCGCCAGATCGGCAATCGTCAGCGGCCGGTCGAGATGGGCTTCCACGAATGCCGTCACCCGCGCCAGCACCGCCGGCGCCAGCCCGCCCCGCACGACGAGCGGGCGGTGGCGGTTGGTGAAGCGCGCCGCGAGATAGGTGAACAGCATGTTCGCCGCCTGCGTCACGGCAATGCGCTCGGCCGGCTCGTCCCAGTTCAGCCGCAACACGCCGTGGCGGATGACGTTTTCCAGCGTCGCATCGCGGAAGAAGAACTCGTCGCGCAGTTCCACGGTGGCGGGATCGCTGTCGAGCGTCTCCTCCACCAGCCGGTCGAAGCTCGCCCGCGCGGCATAGAGATGGAACAGATGCACGGAGCCGGAGACATCCCATGTGGTCGTCACGTCGCCGGGCATCAGGCACAGCGCGCCGGTGCCGGGGCCGGCATGGCGGGCGCCGTTGTGAACCCGGCGGATGCCGCTGCCGCCTTCGACATAGAGGCTGAGCGTGTGGTGGTTGGGGCTGTCGTAGGAGGTGAAGACCGTTTCGTTGCGGTCCCAGAGCGCGGCTGCCATATCCGGCCCGAACTGCGAGGAGGCGCGCAGCGGCACGCCGGCGGCGTGCAGGTGGTGGAACACCGTCAGCGCATCGAGGCCGCCGGCCACGGCCGGCTGTGGCGATGACGAAACGCGGCTGTCGGTGGCGGGGTGCGGGGCCATGGCGGGCAGCAGAATCCGAAAAGGGCCGCCCCTCCGGCCCGTCCGCCGCAGGGGCGGCGCGGGCGGTGCCGGCGCAGGCTGGCGAAAGAACAGGTTGCATTCTTTCTAGAGCGGATGGGCGCGGGTGTCGATGCGCAGCCGCCGCACCGGCATGGCTGCGCGGCGCATCGCCGGCCGATTTCGGCGCAAGGATGTGACAGCCGGCGCAGGAACGTGACAGCGCATCGCCGGCCGATCTGCCACAACACCGGCGCGCCCCGCAGGCCTTCCGGGCCGGCGGACGGCGGGGAACTGACGTGAGGGCCGCCCGCGGGGCCGCCGGCCGATGCGGCCGCGGGGCCGGTCGCGGGGGCCCCCGTCTTATGTGCGGGAGGGCCGGCCTTGGTACCTGTTCTGTTTGCGGTGGTCGTCTTCGTCTGGGGCACGACCTGGATTGCCATTCACCTGCAACTGGGCGTGGTGCCGGCCGAGGTCTCCATCTTCTGGCGCTTCTCGCTGGCCGCGGCGGTGCTGTGGGGCTGGCTGCTCGTGTCCGGCCGGGTGCAGCGGGCGCGCTGGCGGGATCACCGCTGGTTCGCGGCGCTGGGGCTGACGCTGTTTTCGCTGAATTTCATGTTCATGTATGCCGCCACGCAGCATGTGGCGAGCGGGATCGTCTCGGTGGTGTTCACCATGGCGACGGTGTTCAACGCCCTCAATCAGTGGGCCTTCATGGGGCGCCGGCCTTCGGCGCGCACGCTCATCGGGGCGGCGCTCGGCATCGCCGGCATCGCCTTTCTGTTCGCGCACGATGTGCTGGATGTCGGGCTCGGTTCGGGCACCATTCTCGGTGTGCTGCTGGCGGCGGGCGGCTCCTATTGCTTCTCGCTCGGCAATCTCGCCTCGCTGCAGGCCACCCGCAGCGGCATCGACCTGCCCAATGCGGTTGCCCGCGGCATGCTGTGGGGCGCCGCGCTGCTGGCGGCAGTGGCGCTGATGCGGGGCTATCCGTTCATCGTGGACTGGCGGCCGGCCTATTTCCTCAGCCTGCTCTATCTGGCGGTGCCGGGCTCGGTCATCGGCTTCGTGGCCTACCTGTCGCTGGTGGCGCGGGTGGGGGCCGACCGGGCGGCCTATGCCACCGTGCTGTTTCCGGTGGTGGCGCTGACGATCTCCACCCTTGTGGAGGGCTATGAATGGACGCTGACGGCGTTCATCGGGCTGGCGCTGGTGCTGGCCGGCAACATCGTGGTGTTCGCGCGCTGGCCGGGGCGCAGGGCGGCCGCCTGAACCTCTATTGCGCGCCCGCAGCCGTCACCACGATGCGGCTGCGGTCGGCGCCCTGCCGCTCGATGCGGATCTGCACCGGAATACGGTCCTTCATCGCCTGCACATGGCTGACCACGCCAACCTTGCGGCCCTGTGCCTGAAGCGTTTCCAGCGCATCGATGGCGATATCGAGGCTTGCGGCATCGAGCGAGCCGAAGCCTTCGTCGATGAACAGCATGTCGACGAACGACTGCCGGCCCTCCAGCGCCGACAGCGCCAGCGCCAGAGCCAGCGACACCAGAAAGCGCTCGCCGCCGGAAAGGCTGCGGGTGGAGCGCACTTCGCCGGCCATTTCGCGGTCTTCCACCTGCAGGCCCAGTTCGGAGGCGGCCCGCGCCAGCCGGTAGCGCGGCTTCAGCACCGCAAGATGGCGGTTGGCAAGGTGGATCAGGCTGTCCAGCGTCAGCCCCTGTGCAAAGCGCTGGAACTTGTCGCCGCTTGCCGAGCCGACCGCCTCGCTGACAGCCTTCCACACCGCCGCCCGGTCGCGCGCGGCGGCGATTTCGCCGGCAAGATCGGCGGCGCGCTGCCGGGCCTCGTCGTCCTGCCGCATCTGCTCGGCGATGGCGCCGAGCCGCTGCTGGCGCGCGGTCGCGGCGGCCTGCGCGGCGGTGCGGCGGGCCTCCAGCGCCGGGGCATCTTCGGCCGGCAGGCCCGCGGCAATGAGGCCGGCAAGGCGCTGCTGCGCGGCCTCAACCGCCGCGGCGGCGTCGCGGACGGCTTCCCCGGCCTGCTGCAGGTGCCCGCGCAGGCTCGCAAGGACGGTGTCCGGCGTCGCCAGACGGGCGGCGACATCGGCCTCCGAAAGGCCGGCGGCCTGCAGGGCCTCATCCAGCGCCAGACGCGCGCTGGCCCGGCCGGCCTGCGCCTCCGCAAGCCGCTCGCACGCGCTGGCAAGGCCGGTCCGCGCCGCGGCAAGGTGCTGGCCGGCGGCCTGCACCCCGGCCTGTGCGGCGCGTTCGGCCGTGTCGGCCGCCCGCAGGCGGGCACCAAAGGCCGACCGGTGCGCCTCGGTGGCGGTGCCCTCCAGAAGCCCGGCCCGTGTCCGCTCCAGTTCTTCCAGCGCCTGCCGGCGCTGCTGCATCTGCCCGGCCGCCGCCGCCGCGGCCGCGGCCTGGGTTGCCGCGGTCGCCGCTGCGGCGCTGCAGTCCGGGCGCAGGCTCTCCAGATCGTCGCGCACGCTGCGTTCAGCGGCGGCGAGGGTGGCGAATTCGCCGGCAAGCGCGCGCAGCGTCGCCGCGCAGGCCGGCGCCCCGGCCCCGGCGGCAAGGCGCCCGGCCTGCACCAGTGCCTCCAGCGGGCCGGCAAGCTGCGCCCGGGCTTCCTCCGCCTGTCGCCCGGCACCGGCCGCGGCCGCTTCGGCCAGATCGCCTTCATGGACGGCGTCGGCGTGCCGCCCGGCAAGGCCGGCAAGGGTGCGCTGGGTATCGGCCAGACGGCTTTGCAGCGCCGCCCGCCGTTCGGTCAGGGCGTCGGATTCGCGGCGGCGCCGGCGCAGCGCCTCAAGGCTTTCCGCCGTCGCGGCGCGGGCCTCTTCCACCGCGGTGAGCACGGCGCGCAGGGTCTCTTCGCCGGCGGCGGTGAAATCGATTTCCGCCGCAGTCCCCGCAGTTGCTGTCTTCGCTGTTTCTGTCGCGGCAGGCAGCAGGCCGGCGGCGGCCCGGCGCACGGCTTCGCCGGCACCGCGCAGCGCGGCGTGGCACTGGCGGCCGGCATCGGTCAGCGCGGCGGCGGCGTCGTCGACAAGCTGCGCGGCGCGGTCGCGGGCGGCGGCGGCGCGGGCCAGCGCACTGTCGGCGGCCCGCTCATCGGCCTCGGCCGCGGCCAGCGCGGCTTCTGCGTCTGCGTTGCGGCTTCGGAAGCTCTCCACCATGGCGGCCAGCGAGCCGGTGGCGTGGCCGGGATGGTCGGTTGCGCCGCACACCGGGCACGGCTGGCCCGGTTCCAGTTCGGCCCGCAGTCGGGCCGCGGCCTCGCTGGCGGTGCCTTCGGCAAGCTGCAGGGCCTGCCGCGTGCCGCTGCGGGCTCCTTCCGCCCGAAGGCGCGCTGCGGCGGCCTGCGCATGCCGCGCGCCGGCGGCCTCCAGCGTCTGGCCGGCGGTTGCCAGCGCCGTCCGGCTTTCGGCCGCGCGGCCGGTTGCCGCTGAAAGGGCGGCGGTCGCCTCCAGTGCCGTGCCGAGCCGGGCAGCGGCGGCGTTCAGGTCTGCGGCGGCTGCGGAAAGGCCGGCCTCGTCCAGCCGGCGCAGATCGTCCTGCGCGGCGGCGAGCGCCGGGGCAAGGTCGTGCAGCGCCGCCTCATCCTGCTGCAGGCGGGCGTGCGCGGCGGCGATCTGCGCGGTGAGCGCGGCCGCCGTCTGACGGGCGCCGGCGGCGCGTGCCGTGGCTGCCTGTGCTTCGTCGCGGGCCTGTTCATGCCGGCCGGCGAGAGCGGCGAGGTCTTCGGCGCGGGCGGCGACCGCTTCGAGACCGGTGAGGGCGGTGCGCTGCGCGGCAAAGGCGGCGTGGCGGGCCTCCTGCTCGCCCAGCGCCCCGGCAAGGCGCCGGGCGTGCGCGGCCGCGGCCTCCGCCCCGGCGGCGGCACCGGCATGGGCCTCGCGCGCGGCGGCGGCCTCGCGCATGGCAGTGGCAACGGCGCCGTCGAGCCGGGCGGCCTCGTCCCACAGCGGCACCAGACGCTCGCCCTCGGCGCGCACGCCGGCGTGTGCGGCCGCGGCGGTGGCCAGCGCGGCGCGGGCCCTGGCTTCGGCTTCCTCGCCGGATCTGCACACTGCCTGCGCCGCCTCGACACGTCCGGTCGCGGTGGCCAGCGCGGCGTCCTCGCCGGCAAGGGTGGCGAAAATCGCCCGGAACGGCGCGGCGGCTTCCAGCGCCGCCAGTTGTGCGGCTTCGGGGGCGAGGGCCTCCCGCTCCGCGTCCCGCCGGGCGGCCGTGGCCTGCGCACGGGCGAGCGCGTCAAGAGCCTCGCCATGAAGGCGGTGCCGGTCGAGGCCGGCGTCGATGGCCGCCCGCTCGCCGGCGGCCGCGGCCTCTTCGGCGATCAGGTGCCGGCGTTCCGCCGCCAGCGCGGCGCGCGGCTCGTCTTCCATCAGGCCGATGGCATCGCGCCGCACTTCCAGCGCCCGGACGATCCCGGAGACAGCGACGTCCTCCTCATAGACCCGCTTCGACAGCCGGCGGTAGAGGTCGGTGCCGGTGATCATTTCCAGAAGGGCGGCGCGCTCCTTCACGTCGGCGCGCAGGAAGGCGTCGAACTCGCCCTGCGCCAGCAGGGCCGTGCGGCAGAACTGGCTGAAGGTGAGGCCGGTCAGTTCCTCGATGCGCGCCTTCACCTGCGCGGTGCCGGACAGCGCAGCCTGCGCGCTCTCCGGGGCGAGGGCGACGAGGGTGTGCTCGGCGTTCTGCAGCCGGCCGCTGGCCTTGCCGCGCGCCCGCCGGATGGCCCAGCGCACCCGCCAGGGGGCTCCGTCGAGAGCGATGAAATCGACCTCCGCAAAGGCCTCCGCCGCGCCCCGCCGCAGGATCGACTGCGGCCGGTCGGCCCGCGTCAGCTCGCCGGAGACATCGGCGATGTTCTCCTGCGCGTCCCCGGCGGCAAGGCGCGGGAAGGCGCCGTACAGCGCCAGACACAGCGCATCGAGCAGGGTCGACTTGCCGGAGCCGGTCTCGCCGGTGATGGCAAACAGACCGGCGGCGGCCAGCGGGCCGCGATCGAAGGTAACCTCGAACGGTTCGGCAAGGCTGGCCAGATTGCGGCCGCGCACGGCAAGCAGACGCATGGCTCAGTCCTCCCGCTGCAGGATGTGGTGGAAGGCGGCGAGGTGCGCCTCGCCCGGCGCCACGCCGTGGGTGGCCTCGAAGGCGCGGGCGAACAGGTCGGCCGGGTCGCATTCGGCAAGGCGCACCGGCGGGGGCGGTGCGGCGCCGGCATCGGCCGCCGCCGCGCTGCGCACGAAGCTGACATCCACCAGCCGCAGGCAGAGCGGCTCGGCGGCGCGCTCCAGATCGGCCTTGATGCCGCTCACCGGCCCGTCTGCGGCCACCACCGCCTGCACGAACGGCCACAGGCTGCGCGGCGTACCTTCCGCGGCGGCAACGGCGGCGAGCGCCGCTTCGGCGGCTGCCGGTGCAAGGGCGCCCTTCTCCGGCACGCGCAGGTGCGCGACCGGGCGGGGCAGGGGAACGGGCGTGATTTCGGCCGGCCCCGCACCGAGAGTGACGAGGCTGACGCCATGGCGATAGCCGCGTTCGGTCACCGACAGCGGAAACAGCGAGCCGGCATAGCGCACGTTCGCCCGGCCGGCAGCGTGGGGCTTGTGCAGGTGGCCGAGCGCGACATAGGCGAGATCGGCGGGGTAGAGATCGTGCGGCACGGCGTGCTCGCCGCCGATGAGGATGCGCCGTTCCGCACTGCGGCTGTCGTCGTCGGCTTCTCCGCCGATGACGTTGAGATGGCCGGTGACGACCAGCGGCGCCGGGCCGATGGCGGCGCGGGCGGCGCCGATCATCTCATCGTGCAGGCGGCGCACCGCGCGCACCACCGGCGAGCCGGCGGCCGGCTCCGCCTGCTGCCAGCTTTCGCCCAGACCCGGCAGATCGGCCGCGCGCGGATAGGGGATGGCCAGCACATGGGCGCCGGTGCGCCCGGCGGCATCGCGCACCGGCACCAGATGGCGGTCCAGATCGATGGCGCCGTCGCGGCGGTGGATGATGCCGACGGCATGGACGCCCAGCGCGGCAAACAGCGGCTGCGGCGCCTCGATGCGCCCGGCGGCATCGTGGTTGCCGGCCACCATGATCGTGGTCAGATGCGGCCGGACGCGGCGCAGCGCCACCAGCGTGTCATAGAGCAGGCGCATGGAATCGGCCGACGGGTTCATCCCGTCGAACACGTCGCCGGCAATGATCACCGCATCGACGGCCTGTGCTTCGGCAATGGCCGTAAGCGCGGCGAGGGCGGCGCGGTGCTCGTCTTCCCGCGGCCAGCCGTTCAGCGTCTGGCCAAGATGCCAGTCGGCCGTGTGCAGAATGCGGATCATGGACGATGACCTCCTGCGCACCCGGGCAGGGCGGCCGGCGGCGCGGCCGGCCGTTGCCCCTTTCAAGACGGGCGCCCTGCGGTTCTACTGCCACAGATGCGGCGGCGCGGTCGCTTGATTCGACGCGACCGCGGACGGTAAAGCCGGCGGAGCCGTTGCCCGCCCGCCGGAGATGCGGTGACAGGACACCGAGAGGAGACGCTTGACGATGACCACTGGCCGTTCGTTCCGTGCCCGCCCGTTCCGCACGCCTTCGGGCGACGAGGCCCCGCGCGGGGGCGCGCTGCGCCGCACGGTGCTGGCGGCGGCACTGTCCGGCGTGCTGATGCCCGGCTTTGCCGGGCTCGGCGGCGCTTTCTCCGGCGCCCTGATGCTGCCGGCGGCTGCCCTTGCGCAGGAAAATCTCCTGCAGGAGAGCGAGGATGCGCCGCTGGCCCCGCCGGATGCCAACACCGCCAAGGCCGATGCCGTGCTGACCGGCATGTCGGATTTTCTGGCCGCGCAGCCGGGCCTCTCGTTCCGGGCCGGCAGCTTCTTCGATCTCGACAAGAACGGCGATCTCGTCAAGCGCTTCGTCATGCATACGGTCAAGCTGAAGCGGCCCGACAAGGTTTATTTCCGGTCTGTCTTCGATGACGGCAACATTCTGGAGGGCTGGTTCGACGGCAAGCGCTACACGCTGGTGCGGCCGCTGCAGAAGACTTATTCGGTGCTCGATTACACCGGCACGGTCGACGATTTCGTGCAGTACATGGAAGAGCGCTTCAACATCCGCCTGCCGCTGGCCGATGTGATCTATTCCAACTTCATGGAGCAGCACGACCCCTTCATCGTGCAGACGAGCTATCTCGGCGACCGCACCATCGACAACGAGCATCTCGATCAGGTGCTGGTGGAGCTGCAGGATGCCGACTGGCAGATCTGGGTCACCGCCGGGCCGAAGCCGGTGCCGGTGCGGTTCCTGACCACCTATCTGCGCCCCGCCTCGCGGCCTGAATATATGGCGAGTTTCTATGACTGGAAATTCGGCGCGGGGCCGGATTCCGATTATACCGGTAAAATACCGGCCGGCTTTACGGAGACGGATTTCGGCCACGACTGACGGCGTTGTGACGGAACCGTTGCAGAAGTGCCGTTAGAATTGACCCGACCGATGGTTTTTACAGCGCGTTCCGGTTTAGTCTCGGCATGAGACGAAGCAGAGCGTCGGGAGGGCTCAGTGGGCGGTTCCATTCTTGTCATCAATGCCGGCAGTTCCAGTCTCAAGTTTGAGCTGTTTGCGATCGGCGGCGGGGGCCTGGAGCCCGCGCTGTCCGGCTATGTCTCCGGCATCGGCACCCATCCCCATCTCATCGTCCACACCGGCACCGGCGATGTCGTCACCGACGAGCGCTTCGAGGCGGCCGATGTGCCGGATGTGGAGGCCGCGCAGGATCTGGTCGGCGCGTGGATCAAGCCGGACATGAACCTGAGGGCGGTCGGCCACCGCGTGGTGCATGGCGGCGCGCTGTTCTCCGCACCCATCCGCATCACGCCGGAAACGATCCAGCAGCTTGAAAGCCTCGTGCCGCTGGCGCCGCTGCATCAGGGCGTCAACCTGGCCCCCATCCGCTCCATCCTGCGCCGCCGGCCGGATCTGCCGCAGGTTGCCTGCTTCGACACCGCCTTCCACCGCGGTCACCCGGAAGTGGCCGACCACCTGCCGCTGCCGGAATGGCTCTACGATGCCGGGCTGCGGCGCTATGGCTTCCACGGCCTGTCCTACGAGTACATCGCCGAGCGGCTGCAGGAAGTGGCGCCGGAGCTGGCGCGCGGACGCACCATCGTGGCCCATCTCGGCTCCGGCTGTTCCATGTGCGCCATGGTCGACGGCAAGAGCATGGAAAGCACCATGGGCTTTTCCACCCTCGACGGTCTGCCGATGGGCACCCGGCCGGGCCAGCTCGACGCCGGCGCGGTGCTGTGGCTGATCCGCGAGAAGGGCATGACCCCCGAAGCGGTGGAAGAGATGCTCTATCACGAGTGCGGCCTGAAGGGCCTTTCGGGCCTTTCCGGCGACATCCGCGACCTCATGGCCAGCGACAGCCCGCGGGCCGCCTTCGCGCTCGACTATTTCGTCTACCGCGTCGCCATGATGGCCGGGGCGCTGATCTCGGTGACCGGCGGCATCGATGGCTTCGTCTTCACCGCGGGCATCGGCGAGAAGGCACCGGCGATCCGCGCCCGGGTGGTCGAGCGGCTCAATTATCTGGGCTTCAGGCTGGACCCGGAGGCCAATGCCCACAACGAGACGCTGATCTCCACGCCCTACAGCAAGGTCAAGGTGCTGCGCGTGCCGACCAATGAGGAATTGATGATCGCGCGCCACACTTTGGCGCTGATCGGACCGGAATAGGGCGGGCAGCATCGTTCAGGCCGGCAGGCCGGAAGGCTGCGATTCGCTGGCACGGCGGGCATAACCGGGCCGGCAGGGATTTATTCACCCTGTGTTCATCCTTTTGCCCGCCAAGTGGTCAGGGAACAGAGTTCGGCCTGATCATTTCGGAGGAAGACCGATGAAGAAGCTTGTTGTGGCGGCTGTGCTGGCAATGGCTGTGGCCGGCTGCACGCAGGAGCAGACCAACCGCGGCGTGGTGGGCGGCGCTCTCGGTGCCGGCCTCGGTGCCGCGACCGGCGCGCTCATCACCCGCGATGCCGGCGGCGCGCTGGCCGGTGCGGCCATTGGCGGCGTGGGCGGTGCGGCCATCGGTGCCGGCACGGCGCCGGCGCAGCCGCAGCGCACCTGCACGGCCTATGACCAGTATGGCCGCGCCTATCAGGTGGCCTGCTGAGCGGGCAGCCGGCCGCGGCACAACGTGCCCGGCAGCGCGAAGCGACGAATCGCATGCGGAAGGCGCCCGGCAGGTCCGGGCGCCTTTTTCGTTGCCGGCTTCTGCGCTGCGGCGATGGCAGAGGCACAAGCCGGGGCAAAGGCAGAGGCAGACTCTTGGGCAGAGGCAGACTCTCGCGCCGGGTGGCGGCGGGGCGGTTTTTCTTTGCGCCGGCGGGGCCGGTGGCGCATGGCCGGCTCTTGCGGGCCGGCGGCGGCCGCGCTTAGCTTGCGGCCCGCCGGCCGCCACTGCCGGGCAGCACGGCGGCCCCTGATCCTGGAAGAGGCGCGCCGTGAATCCGCTGTTTGCCAACCTGCCGACGACCATCTTCGAGGAGATGTCGCAACTGGCCCGCACCCATGAGGCGATCAATCTCGGGCAGGGCTTTCCCGACGATGCCGGACCGGAGGATGTGCGCCGCAAGGCGGCGGAGGCGGTGCTCGACGGCTACAATCAATATCCCTCGATGATGGGCACGCCCGAGCTGCGCGCCGCCATCGCCGCCCATTATGCCCGCCATCAGGGCTTCGCACTGGATGCCGCAAGCGAGGTGCTCGTCACCTCCGGCGCTACCGAGGCGCTGGCCGCCTCCATCCTCGGCCTTGTCGCGCCGGGCGACGAGGTGGTGATCTTCGAGCCGGCCTACGATGCCTATCTGCCGCTCATCCGGCAGGCGGGCGGCGTGCCGCGCATCGTCAAGCTGGCGCCGCCCGAATGGCGCTTCACGGCCGCCGATCTCGCCGCGGCCATCGGCCCCAAGACGGCGCTGGTCATCATCAACAATCCCAACAATCCGGCCGGCGCGGTGTGGCCGCGGGCCGATCTGGAGCTGCTGGCCGATGCCATCGCCGGCACGCCGGCTGTCGTGGTCGCCGACGAGGTGTGGGAACATGTGGTGTTCGATGGCCGCAGCCATGTCTCGGTGCTGGCGGTGCCGGCGCTGCGCGAGCGGGCGGTGAAGATCGGCTCCGCCGGCAAGATTTTCTCGCTCACCGGCTGGAAGGTGGGCCTCGTCGCCGCCGCGCCGCCGCTGCTGCGCGCGGTCGCCAAAACCCACCAGTTCCTGACCTTCACGACCGCCCCCAACCTGCAGGCGGCCGTGGCCTACGGCCTTGGCAAGGACGACGCCTATTTCACGGGCATGCGGGCCCGCCTGCAGCAGCAGCGCGATTTCTTCACCGCCGGCCTGCGGGATGCGGGCTACAGCGTGCTGCCGAGCGCGGGCACCTATTTCGTCTGTGTCGACATTGCCCCGCTCGGCGCCGGAGACGATCAGACCTTCTGCCGGCGGCTGGTGGCAGAGGCCGGTGTGGCGGCAATCCCGGTTTCGGCGTTCTTCTCCGGCGAGGACCGCGTGCGCCATGTCGTGCGCTTCTGCTTTGCCAAGAACGAGGCAACGCTGTCGGCGGCGCTGCAGCGGCTGAAGGCCGCCGCGCCGGCCCCGGCGCTCTGAAGGGGAGCGGGACGATGGCACACTGGCGGCCGCCGGCCGAGATTAAGGTCAAAGCGCTGGCACTGGCGGTGCACGACGGCCGCTTTCTGGCCGAGGACGTGACCGACGATGCCGGCCGTCTGGTCGGCCTGCGGCCGCCCGGCGGAACGATGGAGTTCGGCGAAACGCGCGAGGCCACGCTCGTGCGCGAGATGGCCGAGGAAATCGGCGCTGAAATCGAGATCGCCGGCCCCTGGCAGGTGTTCGAGGCGATCTATTGTCACGAAGGCGCGCCGGGGCACGAGATCGTGTTTGCCGCGCCGGTGCGCTTTACCGATGCACGGTTCTGCGCCGGCCCGCCGCTGCCGTTCCGCGAGGACGACGGCACGCTGTGCCATGCGCGCTGGTGGCGCCCGGAAGAGGCGGTGGCGGCAGGACTGGCGCTCTATCCCGACGGCATTGCCGGGGCGCTTGCGGCGCTGCTGGCGACGGACGACTGACCCCGGCCGGCCTGAGGGGCCGGCAAAGGGGGGGCGGGAAGAAAACCGGGAAGGGACGGTGCGCCGGACCGGGCGCGGGCAAAAAAGCCCCGGCAGGCGGGCCGGCCCGGCAAGGCGGGGCCGGCCCGCCGCTTTCAGGCGGCAAGCCGCAGCGCGGACGGGTTGCGGCGGCGCAGGCGCCGGGCGGCGCGCTCAGCCGCATAGGCATCCGGGAAGGTTGCCCCCTCCAGCGCGCTGAAGGCGGAGGAGACCGCGTGGAAGGCGAAGCCGCCGGGCGCGCGGATCAGGATGCCGGCGGGATCGTCCTCGATTTCGATCAGATAGGTATCAAAGCTGGCCATGGTCGTGCTCCACCGCTTCCGGCGGCATCGTGCGGGCCGGACGAGCGGTTGAAAAAAAAGGTCGGATTGTTGTGGGGCCGGAGCCGGTGCGCGGCATCGCGGCCGGCATCGCTGCGGCAGACAAGGCAGGCAGGCGCGGAGCCGGCGGGGCTCAGGCCATGCGTTTGCCCGTGCGACAACACATTCGACAGGCACGACGCGTGGGGCGAAGGCTCCGGCGGGGCGCGAGGGAGGCGTCGATCATCGGCGATCTCCGGTTTCGGGCCACGGTAATACGGGACAAGCCGTCGTGGCGCTTTAGCGTTTGGTGTCGCGGCGCAAGCTGCGGGAGGTTCAAATCACCGCGGCGCCGGACCGCCCGGCGCATCTCTATATAACGACGGGACGGCCCCGGTTGCGAAGCATGGCTTTGCTTTCTGGGCGCCCCTGCGGATACGCCATGCCAAAAAAGCACACGCGCGCAGATGACGTCAAGCGGCGTATTTCGCGCCCTGATTGAGCTGTTCCAATGAAAAAACGCCGCCGGCGCGGGGCCGGCGGCGTTGCGGGGTTGGATAACGGTCCTGAAAAAGCGGCCGCGCCGCGAAAAAGGCCGGCCGCAGACAGGATCAGTTCGGCAGCTTGTCGTCGATGCCCTTCACATACCAGTTCATCGACAGGATATCCTTGTCGGGCAGGCTCTCGCCCTCGCCGATGACCTTGGTGCCATCCTGTTTGAAGATCGGGCCCTTGAACGGCTTCAGCGTGCCGGCCACGATGTCGGCCTCGGTCTTCTCGGCCAGCGCCTTCACGTCCGCCGGCATGTTGGTGTAGTCGGCCATCTTCAGCATGTGGGAGGCAAGGCCGCCCCAGGTGTCATCCGACTTCCACGTGCCGTCGATCACCGCCTTGGAGCGCTCCACATAATAGCCGCCCCAGGTGTTGACGATGGCGGTGAGCTGCGCCTTCGGGCCGAACTGGATCATGTCGGAATCCTGGCCGAAGGAGTAGATGCCGCGCGCCTCGGCAACCTGAGTGGCGGCCGGGCTGTCGGTGTGGGTGGCGAGCACGTCGGCGCCCTGATCGGCCAGCGCCTTGGCGGCATCGGCTTCCTTGCCCGGGTCGAACCAGGTGTTGACCCACACGATCTTGACCTTCAGGTCGGGGCGCACCGACTGAGCGCCGAGCATGAAGGCGTTGATGCCGGAGACCACTTCCGGAATCGGGAACGAGCCGATGTAGCCGACCGTGCCGCTCTTCGACATCTTGGCCGCGATCACGCCCTCGATGAAGCGGCCTTCATAGAAGCGGCCGGAATAGATGCCGACGTTCGGCGCGGTCTTGAAGCCGGTGGCGTGCTCGAACTTCACGTCCGGATGGCGCTTGGCCACCTTCAGCGTCGGCTCCATGTAGCCGAACGAGGTGGTGAAGATCAGCTTGTTGCCGTCGCGCACCAGACCTTCGATCACGCGCTCTGCGTCCGGGCCTTCCGGCACGTTCTCGACATAGTTGGTGACGACCACCTTTTCGCCGAGCGTTTCCTGCAGATACTTGCGCCCGACATCGTGCTGGTAGCTCCAGCCGAAGTCGCCGACGGGGCCGATATAGACGAACCCGACCTTCAGCGGCTCCTCGGCGCGGGCGAGGCCCGTGGCGGCCAGCGCCATTCCAAGACCGAGGGCGAGGCCCTTCAACAGGGTCTTCATCGTTACAGGCTCCTTGCTGTTGACTGTCTGATCGCCGGTGGCGGGCCTTGGCGGCTCACCGGTCGGGAACGAACGAGGTGCCGAGCGTGGCCGGGGCTCCGGTCCGCGAGCGGCGCATGGAAATGAGAACCAGCACCAGAATCGTCGCCACATAGGGCAGCGACGACATGAGCTGCGAGGGGATGGTAAGCCCTGCGCCCTGCGCATAAAGCTGCAGGATGGTGACAGCGCCGAAAAGATAGGCCCCGATCACCACGCGCCCCGGCAGCCAGGACGAGAACACCACCAGCGCCAGCGCGATCCAGCCGCGGCCGGCGGTCATGCCCTGCACCCAGAACGGCGTGTAGGCCATGGAGAGATAGGCCCCGGCAAGGCCGGCGCACGCGCCGCCGAACAGGATGGCATAGAAGCGCACCTTCAGCACCGGATGGCCGAGGGCGTGGGCGGAGACGTGGTTGTCGCCCACCGCCCGCAGCATCAGGCCGGTGCGCGTGCGGTTGAGGAACCACCACACCGCTGCCACCAGCAGGAACGAGGCATAGACGAACGCATCCTGCCCGAACACGACCGGGCCGACGAGCGGAATGTCGCTGAGGCCGGGCAGATAGATTTTCGGCACCGCCACGATCTGCTTGCCGACGAAGTTGGTGCCGATCAGCCCGGAAAGGCCGAGCCCCATGATGGTGAGCGCGAGGCCGGTGGCGACCTGATTGGCGGCGAAGGTGAGCACCATGATGGCAAACAGCGCGGCCATGAGGATGCCGCCGGCCATGCCGGCCACGACGCCGACCATGCCCGAGCCCGACAGGTAGGTGGCGGAAAAACCGCACACCGCACCCATCACCATCATGCCTTCGACGCCGAGGTTGAGAACGCCCGAGCGCTCGCACACCAGTTCGCCGATGGCGGCCAGCAGTAGCGGCGTGGAGGCGGTGATAACGGTGAGCAGGGCGGCCTGAAAAATATCCATCTCACTTGTTCCCCGCTGCGGTCTCGGTTCCGGACGGCGCGACATGCACCGGCCGCACGATCCGGATCCGGTAGAGAATGAGGGTGTCGCAGGCCAGCACATAGAACAGCAGCGCGCCCTGCACGACCTTGGTCAGATCCAGCGGCAGGCCCATGGCGATCTGCGCCTGTTCGCCGCCGATGAAGGTGACCGCCAGCGCCAGCCCGGCCACGAGAATGCCGACCGGGTTGAGGCGGCCGAGGAAGGCGACGATGATGGCGGTGAAGCCGTAGCCCGGAGAGATGGTGGGCATGAGCTGGCCGATCGGACCGGCCACCTCGATGAGGCCGGCAAGGCCGGCAAAGGCACCGGAGATGACGAACGTCATCACCACCATGCGCTTGTCGTTGAAGCCGGCGAAGCGGGCCGCGCGCGGCGCCTGACCGACCACGCGCACCTCGAAGCCCGCCAGCGTGCGGCGCAGGACGAAGGCGGCGACGATGACGATGACGAGAGTGACGAGCACGCCGGCGTGCAGGCGGCCGCCGCCGAGCACCGGCATCACCGCCGCGGTATCGAACATGGCCGTCTGCGGAAAGTTGAACCCCATCGGATCGCGCCAGGGGCCGCGCACCATGTAATCGATGCCGAGCTGGGCGACATAGACCAGCATCAGGCTGGTGAGAATTTCGCTCGCCCCGAAGGCCACCTTGAGAATGGCCGGGATGAGCGCGCACAGCGCACCGCCGACGGCACCCAGCACGAGCATCAGCGGCAGCACCCACCAGGCCCCGGTCGGGCCGAAGGTGAGCGCGGCCCAGCCGCCGAGCAGGGCGCCGCAGATATATTGCCCCTCCGCGCCGATGTTCCACGCATTGGCGAGGTAGCAGAACGACAGGCCGACGGCGATCAGCACCAGCGGCGAGGCCTTCACCGCCAGTTCCTCAAGGCTCCACAGGCTGGTGAACGGCTCAAGGAAATAGGTGGCGAGGCCGGAGACCGGGTTGACGCCGACGGCGGCGAACAGCACCCCGGCCGTGACGACGGTGAGGGTGACGGCGATCAGCGGCGACAGCAGCGCCATGCGCCGCGAGCGCTCGGGGCGCTTTTCCAGCTCAATGCGCAACGGCCGCCTCCATGCTTTCTCCGCCCGCGGTGTCGCTGGCAGAAGCCCCGCCCATCAGCAGGCCGATCTTCTCCAGCGTCAGGTCGGCGGCAGGATAGGTTTCCGACAGGTGGCCGTGGGCGATGACGGCGATACGGTCTGCGATCTCCAGGATTTCGTCGAGATCCTGACTGATGACCAGCACGGCGGCGCCGCCGCGGGCCAGATCGATCAGCGCCTGACGGATGGTGGCGGCAGCGCCCGCATCCACGCCCCATGTCGGCTGGTTGACGATGAGCACGCCGGGCTTTGCCAGCACCTCGCGCCCGACGACGAATTTCTGCAGGTTGCCGCCGGAAAGGCTGCCGGCCTCCGGGTCGCGCCCGCCCTTGCGCACGTCGAAGGCATCGATGACGGCCTGCGACATCGCCTTCGCCCGGGCGGCCATCAGCACGCCGCCCTTCACCAGCCCCGCCGTGGCGTGGCGGGTGAGGATGATGTTGTCGGAAAGCCGCATCCGCGGCGCGGCGCCGTGGCCGAGGCGCTCTTCCGGCACGAAGCTCGCGCCAAGCCGGCGGCGCTGGGTGATGCCGAGAGCGCCGACCGGCCGGCCGTCGATGGTCACCGCAGCGGCGGGGCTGCGCCGCTCGCCGGACAGGGCATCGAAGAACTCGCCCTGTCCGTTGCCGGCAACCCCGGCGATGGCGACGATTTCACCGCCCTTCACCGACAGCGAGATCGATTTCAGCGCCATGCCGAACATATCCGGCGAGGGCAGCGACAGGTTCTGCACGCCGAGGCGCACGCTCGTCTGCGCGCTGGCGCTGGCGGGCGGGCGCTCGATGGCCTTCACCTCGCTGCCGACCATCAGCCGGGCAAGGCTCTTGGCGGTTTCGCGCGAGGGATCGACATGGCCGACCACCTTGCCCTGCCGCAGCACGGTGCCGCCGTCGCACAGCACGCGCATCTCGTCGAGGCGGTGGGTGATGTAGAGAATCGAGCGCCCTTCGGCGGAAAGCCGCCGCAGGGTGGCGAACATCTGGTCGGCCTCCTGCGGGGTCAGCACCGAGGTCGGCTCGTCCATGATCAGCAGTTCGGGGTCCTGCAGCAGCGCGCGCACGATTTCGATGCGCTGGCGCTCGCCGACCGAGAGGTCGTGCACGATGCGGGTCGGGTCCAGCGACAGGCCGAAGGAGGCGGAGACCTCCTCGATTCGCCGCGTGATCTCCGCCAGAGACTGATCGCCCGGCATGCCGAGGGCGACGTTCTCAGCCACCGTCAGCGCCTCGAACAGAGAGAAGTGCTGGAACACCATGCCGATGCCCAGCGCCCGCGCCTCGGCCGGGTTGGGAATGACGACCGGCTTGCCGTGCCAGAGAATCTCGCCCTCGTTCGGCTGCAGGGCGCCGTAGAGAATCTTGACCAGCGTCGATTTGCCGGCGCCGTTTTCGCCCAGCAGGGCATGAATCTCGCCACGATGGATGGTCAGATCCACCGCATTGTTCGCCGTCAGCGGTCCGAACCGTTTGGTGATGCCTCTGGCTTCCAGCACCACCGGGCGGTTGCCGGCCGCTGCGCCTGCCCCCTCTGTCATGAGTTTCTCCCCTCCGTGACAGATCCGAACTATAATGAATGCGTTTTGGGCATGCCAACAGTTTGAGCGCCGGTGCGCCACCATGCGTTGATTTGCGCGGGGGAACGCGGTGCCTGAGGGGGTTGCGGAAGGCCGGATCGCTGCCGGGCGGTGCCGGATCGTACTGTGCGGTGCCGGGTCTCAGCAGATGCCGCCGGCTCCGCAGGGGCCAGAGCCCGGGTTCCGCCCGGTCCAGCGCGCGTGACGGCTGTGCAACCCGACAGAAAGGCGGGCCGCGGCCACCGGCGCAGCGTGTGCGGCCGGACGAAAACGCTTTGCGTCCAGCGGATTGTGGACACTGTGCAGAAAATCGGACTGGAGAGGATCGTCAGCGGAAGATGGCGCGCCCTAGGGGAATCGAACCCCTCTCTCCACCGTGAAAGGGTGGCGTCCTGACCGATAGACGAAGGGCGCTGGCCGGAGAAGCGTTACCGCGTTCCCGCTGACGTGAGGCGGTTTATAGCAGGCATTTTTCCCGGAGCAAGGGGGGAGTTCTGCCTTCCTGCCGCGCTGGGGAAAACTCAGTCGCGGCCTGTGGATGGCATCCGGCCGGCTGAGCCCGCGGCTGTGCCGGCCGGCGCGGCCTCACCAGTGGCCGGTGCTGGCCATCGAAACCCACGGTTCGGCCGGGGCAAGGGCGCCGCCCTTCTGCAGCAGCTCGATGGAAATGCGGTCCGGCGAGCGGACGAAGGCCATGTGCCCGTCGCGCGGCGGCCGGTTTATGACGACGCCGGCCGCGGCAAGGCGCTGGCAGATGGCATAGATATCGTCGACCTCGAAGGCGAGATGGCCGAAATTGCGCGCCTCGCCATAGTCTTCCGGGTCCCAGTTATAAGTCAGCTCAAGCAGCGGCGCGGCTTCCGCGCGCCCGCGCGCGGCATCCTGCGGGGCTGCCAGAAAGACCAGCGTGAAGCGGCCCTTCTCGTTCTCCAGCCGCCGCACCTCCTCAAGACCGAGAAGGCCGACATAGAAATCGAGTGCGGCCGCCAGGTCGGCCACGCGAACCATAGTGTGGAGATAACGCATCTGTCTCTTCCGGGAAGGCTGCAGGGGAGGGGCGTGATGCCTCGCGGCAACAATGGAGGGGCAACCGGCGCAGAGCTGTCAGATTTTGGTCGAAATCCGGTGGCCGGCCGGTCGGGGAATGCTATCCTTCTTAATCAAATCCTAACAGTCAGCCGTCGGTGGCGATAGCGTACGGGGCCCGATCCGGAATGGGTGGCAAGAGCAGAGACACGATTGGGCCTGCTGTGAGTGAGGCCGTCGCGTCAGCCACGCACGAATTCGGGCGTTTCAGCGCCGGAAGTGCGGATCGCGAGCGGGACAGCGACGGCGCCGCTGCCGGCGACGAGCAGATTCTGGAGCTGGCCGGCGTCATCAAGTGGTTCGATCTCGCCAAGGGCTATGGTTTCATCATCCCCGACAACGGCCTGCCCGATGTGCTGCTGCATGTGAGCTGCCTGCGGCGCGACGGTTTCCAGACGGCCTATGAGGGCGCGCGAATCGTGGTCGAGGTGCTGGACCGCACCCGCGGCCTGCAGGCGCTGCGCGTTCTTTCCATGGATGCCTCGGCCGCCCCCCATCCCTCGCAGCTTCCGCCGCCGCGCACCAACGTTCAGGTCGTCGCCACCAGCGCGCTGGAGCCGGCGAAGGTGAAGTGGTTCAACCGCATCAAAGGGTTCGGTTTTCTCACCCGCGGCGAGGGCACCGAAGACATCTTCATCCACATGGAAACGCTGCGCCGCTATGGCCTGACCGAGCTGCGGCCGGGGCAGGGCGTTCTGGTGCGCTACGGTCAGGGCCCCAAGGGCCTGATGGCTGCCGAAATCCGGCCCGAAACGGGCGATACCATTCCCTCCTCCCATTAAGGCGATCTGCGCCGGCGCTTCGCTGCCGGGCGGTTGCCATTCCAGACAGGTGTCGGGTGTCCGGCGGCTGTGCGGCAGGGATGCTGCGCGGCCGGCCGGCTGTCGTGGCATGGCCGGGCGCGCACAGGGCTTGTGCGGGTCCGGTGCGGCACCGGCAGGTGCGGAAGGCAGGCAAGGTCAGATATGGACGTCAGCTTTTTCTCCCGGCGCATGGCGCCGGTGCTGCCGGTGGCGCAGCGATTCACGCGGCGAGCGGCCGGGGCGGGGCGCCGGCGCCTGATCGCGCAGGCTGCCGGCCTGATGGCGCTGGCGCTGGCCGCTTTGGCGCCGGGCGGCGGCGTTGCGCTGGCCGACGAACCGCTCGTCGCCGTCACCGCCCATGGCCGCACTACGCTGACGGTGGAACTGGCCGACGATCCGACCGAGCGCGCGCGCGGCCTGATGTTCCGGGAAGCGCTGCCGGCCGATCACGGCATGCTGTTCGATTTCGGCACGACGGCCGATGTCGCCTTCTGGATGAAGAACACGCCGCTGTCGCTCGACATGATCTTCATCCGCGAGGACGGTGAGGTGGTGCGCGTGGTGCCCAACACCGTGCCCTATTCCACCACCGAGATTCCCTCCGGCGCGCCGGTGCGGTTCGTGCTGGAGGTGGAAGCCGGCACCGCCCGCCGTCTTGGCATCACCGCGGGCACGCGCTTTGAGGGCGAGCGCTTCCTGAAGCCGTGATCCACAGCCCGCGTTGCGCCTGCGTACCGGATGGCTTATCAAGAAGCGCCCCGGCAACGGGGCCACGACGTGGTTGCGGGGTATAGCTCAGCCTGGTGGAGCACCGGTTTTGGGAACCGGGGGTCGCAAGT
>NZ_DAISHT010000039.1:0-17447 GCF_036822375.1 Pseudoxanthobacter sp.
GCACGGCCTTGAAGGTCACGGCATTGCCCGCGGCATCGACGAGCGCGATATCGCCACCGGTGCCGACATAAAGCCCGCGCGTCACCTCGGCGAGTTCGCTGGTGGCATGCGGAACAATCACGAAAGCGCTGCGCGCGGGCGCCTCCAGCGAGGCGGAATGCGTAGCGAAACGATCGGTTGCAACCATCATTGTCTCCATAAAAAAGGCCGGGGCCAGTCAGGGCCTCCGGCCGGATACGATCGGACCTGTCTCCGGCGCGCCGCGCTCCGTCACGAAAGCGGCGCGGACGGTCGCAGGCAGTGCACCGCAATGCGCACCCGCCCGGCAGTAAACGAACCGCCGTTCGCCGTAATGCGCACCGGCGTGTCGGCATAGAACGCGGTCGGTCCGATCACCCCCACATTGCTCGCACCCGGCGCCACGCCCAGACTGCCGCCGAACTTGGCCGGCTCGCCCGAAATACCGCAATGATAGGATGAAGAGCCTGTCACCGCCTGCGTCGTCCGTGTCGAGACGCCGATGACCACGCTGCGGGCCGGAATCAGCACCGCGCTGTCGACGCTGTCCCCGGCCAGCGTCACCTCGCCTTCGATCACAGCCTCGGCCATCGCCGCCCCGTGCGGGCTCACGGCGCGCGCCGCGACCCAGCCGAGTGCGGTGTCGTAGAGGGCAAGCTCGCCGCGGTCGGCGACGAACAGCGTCATCCCCCGCCAGGGGGTGCGATAGCTCCACGCGCCGGCCAGCCACAGCGCCAGACTGCCGTCGCGGCCGGCCCATGCCCCGGTCGCACCGGCGGGCACCGCATAGAGCGCCCCTTCTGCCGGCGTGGCCGGCGGCACGGTCTCGCTGGCGCTGGCGGCCACCGGCTGCATCAGCGTATCGACGAGCGACAGCGCTTCGTTGACGGTGACGTGTTTCTGCGCCTGCGCGGCCGCCACCAGCGGCAGGGCAAGGCGGGGGGTATCAGACATTGACGGTCTCCTTTGCCGGCGAGCCCGGCCCGTAGCCGGTACCGATCTGGGCCACGGTGAACGTGAGGGCGTCAGGCAGGCCGCCGAAATCGGCCGCCTGCGCGGCGGCGCTGTAAAGGGCAGCCGGCGCGCTCACCTCAAGGCTGCGCACGACGAGACCGCCGTTCAGGATGTCCACCCGGTAGGCTTCGCTCTCCTCGCCCAGCGCCACGTCGCCGGCGCCCCAGTCATCGCCGCCGCTGCGGGTGCGGCGCACCCAGCTCAGCGCGATGTCGCCGCCCTCAAGGCGCCGGGCGCGCAGATGCACGGGGCTGAACGGCCGCAGCCCGCGCCCCGCCGTTGCCGCCGAAAGCGCCGTGACCGAGGGGTCGTCCAGCGTCACGGCCGGCGAGAACACGCGGTAGTCGAAGCCGAGGCCGATCTCGGCGCGCTCCAGCGGCAGGGCGGCCAGCCGCTCGTCCAGCAGCACCGCCAGCGCACCGGCCGGCAGGCCCGCCGCCATGGCCTCGTCGGTGCCAAGCTGGCCGCGCAGCAGTCCGGAGAGTTCATAGGTATTCGTCCCGGTCAGGGTCGCGGTGGCGAACTGCACCACCTCGAACAACCCGTTCGCTGCCCGGATCGCCAGCGCATTGCCGCCGGCCAGCACTTCATCCTCGCCCAGCGACGACAGCGCGCCGGACGTCTGCAGCACGATGCGCGTTCCCCGGTCCCAGCGGCCGGAGAACCCCGGGCCGGTGTCGGCCACAAGCGCCCCCATCACCGCCGGCCGGTCGATGACCGCAACCTGCGACAGCGTTCCGCTGCCGAAGGCACGCATGACCACCAGCGAACCCAGCCAGGGGCTGGCCGCCACCGCCATGAAGGGGCGCTGCGCGTCGATACTGCCGGAGAGCTGCGGCAGGTCGAGAACCTCGGCCGCCGGCGGCGTGCGTACCTGCGTCCGGGTGGTCTGCCAGTTGCCGGCCGCCTGTGGCCCGCCGCGCAGAAGGCGCCTGTCGAGGGCGCGGGCCTTCAGCGTGCGCGCCTCCGCATCCTCGATCTCCTCGATCATCGCCTCCCGGTTCAGACCGCCGGCCTGCACCTGCACCACGTCGCCCGGCTCCAGCGCGATCAGGGCCGGTGCCACATGCAGCGTCATCGTCTCCCGTGCCGCCCATTCGTCGTGCAGGCGCAGGTCCACGGCGCGGCGGGCAACGCTCTCCTGCATCGCCGCCGCCAGATCAACACGCGCCACCCCGCGGCTGGTCGGTGTCAGCCGCCGGGCCGCGGCGGTTGCCGCCTGCAGATCGTGCGCGCTGTCGAGATAGGTCAGCCGCACCTCGGCCGGCAGTTCCATGTCCTGCGTGCGGCTCAGCGTCAGCGCCGCGCTGCCGCCCTCGCCGCTGTCCACGAGATCGTCGTCGGTGATGGTGGCAACGGGCGCACGGTCGAGATCGCGCACCAGAATGCGCCCGCCGCCATCGGCCAGCGACAGGCGGAAGCCGTCGGCCAGCGGCTGCACGGCATCGCGCAGCGACATCGGGCTGTCGATGAGATAGCCGTCGATCACCCCCGCCATGTCGCCCACGTCAAGCGTCGCAATGTCATAGTCGGCCGCGATGGCGCGGATCAGCCCGTCGAGCGTCACCGCGCCGAGGCGGCCGGTCAGCCAGTGCCCGCGCTCCCAGTTCGGCCCGTCGGACCACACATCCGTCAGCGCCGGAAAAGCCGGCCAGGGCCGGGCGTCCCACGTCCACACATGAACGGCATCCGGCGCCACCATGCGGATGCCGGTGACCGGATGCACCGGATTGTCCGCAGCCGCGAACCCGTCCGCCGCCGGGTCGAAATGCCCGATCAGGGCCTCCAGATAGCGCCGCTGGATGGCATCGTCGCGGGCGCCGTTGGAGAAATAGGGGAAGGCAGATTCGGAAGATTTCGGATCGACGAACACGTTCGGCTGGTTTGCGCCGCGGTCGATCGCCGGACATCCCACTTCCGTCAGCCACACCGGCTTGGAACCCGGACTCCAGCCGGTCTGCGTGCTCTCTGTGCCGCCGAGGCGGTTCACATGGGGGTTCGCCCACCAGCCCGCGATGTCCTTGTATCGGAACACCCACGGCTTGCCGTATGCTCCGTCGGTGATGGGCGTGCGGGTTCCGGCCGCCCTGTCGGCCGCCGACGCATAATACCAGTCGAACCCCTCCCCGCCGGCGACATTGCCCTTCAGATAGCCGACATCGCAGGTCGACCGTGCCACCCCGGCATCCGCATGGCTGCCGTCGCGCCAGTCGGCAAGCGGCCAGTAGGCATCGATGCCAATCGCCGTCACCGCCGGCGAGGCCCACAGCGCATCGAGGTGGAAGATCACATCGCCGGACCCGTCCGGCGGACTGTAGGCGCTGAATTCCGACCAGTCGGCCGCATAGGTCACAACCGGCCCGGCACCGAGAATGGCGCGCACATCCGCGGCCAGTCCCACCAGCGCATCCACGAACGGAAACGTCGTCCGGCTGCTGCGCACCTGCGAAAGGCCCCGCATCTCGGAAGCGACGATGAAGGCGTCCACCCCGCCGGCCATCGCCGCAAGGGTTGCGTAGTGCAGCACCATGCGGCGCAGCGACCATTCCTCCGGCCCGCTGTAGGCCGGCACCGCGCCGCCCGTGCCGAAGTGCGCCGGCTGCGCCGTGCCCACGAACGCGGCCACCGCCGCGGCCGTCGCGGCCGTGCCGTCCGGGCTTCCGGCCAGCCCCGGTGCCGGATGAACGGTGATGCGCCCCCGCCAGGGAAACGCTGCCTGTTCGCTGCCGCCATAAGGGTCCGGCAGGCCGTTGCCCGCGGGCACGTCCATCAGGATGAACGGATAGAACGTCACTTTCAGGCCGCGATTGCGGATCGCGGCAATGGCCGCCATCACCGTGTCGTCGGAGGGCGTACCGCCATAGTTGAGCGCACCCGCGGTGTCGCTCACCAGATCGGCGCCGGCCCGCGGCAGGCCGCTCACCTGCCAGTTCGCCCACAGCGTGGCGCGGGTGCGGGCCTCCACCTTCGGCTTCAGCCGGCATTGCCCCGCTCTCAGGTCGGTGCCGAACCAGCCCGCCACCAGCGCCACCCGCTCAAGGTTGGGGCACAGCGCCGTCAGCTCGTCGAGTGAGGCTTCGAGATCGGAATAGTCGCTCGCCACGTGCCGGTTCAGCACCGCGCCGTCGCCGAAACGCCCGGTGGAAAGCACCGGCGTCGGCGAATAGCCGAACTCGGTCGCCCCCGGAATCAGCGTCACCGCGCGCACCATCGGCTCCAGCCGGTCGACCGCGCGGATCACCTCGAAGGAGAACTGCGGCAGCCGGTTGCCGTAGTCGGCCAACGGCAGGTTCTGGAACACGGCATAGGCCGTTCCCCGATAGGCCGGCGCGGCACCCTGATAGAACACCGGCAGCATGTCCGGCGCCTGTGCCTCGTCGCCCTTGTAGAGCCGCACCACGATGCTGGCGCGGTCCAGCGGCTTGCCATCGGCCCAGATGCGGCCGATATGGCTGACGGGCCCCTCGCAGATCGCCACCGCCACATTCGCCGCATAGCTGTAGCTGGTGGTGCCGGTCGTGCCGGAAACGCCCTTTCCGCCGCTCGTCGCGGTCGAGGCCGTCTCCACGAACTGGCTGGCCCAGATCACCGTGCCGGACAGGCGCATGCGGCCATAGATACGCGGCAGCGATGCCCCTTCCGCACCGCCCTGAAAGGCCACGCTGTCGAGGCGCGGTCCGCTGCGCACGGTGCCGCCGAACAGGCGCTGGTCGGCCGCCGCCCCCGCCACCGCGCCGATGGCACCGCCAATCACCGCGCCGAGCGGGCCGAACAGCCCGCCCACTGCCGCCCCTGCGGCCTGAAGCACCAGTGTCGCCATCAGTCGTCCACTCCCGGAAACCGAAACACGAAGGCCAGCCGGCGCCGCCACCACGGACAGAGCGCGGCCTCCGCCACGCCCGCCGGCTCGAAGGCATGGATGAAGCGCCCCGGCGCGCTCAGAATGCCGGCGTGCCTGGCCGGCATTCGCGGACTGAAGCGAAACAGCAGCACGTCGCCGGCCTGCATGGCGCCGGCCGGCACAGCGCGGAAATGGCGCCGCCCGGCCTCTGCCATCCGCTCCTCGCCGCTCATCTCCGCCCAGACGGGCGAATAGGGGCCGGCCTCCTCAGGCTCGGGGCCGATCACGGCCCGCCAGACCCCGCGCACCAGCCCCAGACAGTCCGCACCGGCCCCCGCGGCCGAGGCCTGATGGCGATAGGGCGTGCCGATCCAGCGCCGCGTTTCCGCGACGATATCCTCTGCCCGAATGGTCATGATTGCCGTCTCCGTCCGCGCCTCAGCCGTCCGCGTCTCAGCGCCCGCGCCTCAGATCAGCGTGCTGCCGTCGGCGCTGCTGCCCGTGGCCCCGAACAGCGCAAAGTCATTGCCCGGCACATGGGGAAAGCCGCGAAAATTGTCGCCGTTGGCGAACTTGCCGCGGCAGGTGGAAAACTGCTTGTCGCAGCCGGCCGTCAGCCGCACCCGGTCGCCGGCGGCAACCGTGCCGGCCGGCACCTGCCACAGCTCGATCAGCGATCCGCCGGTCTCGCCGTGATAGCGGATCTCGAAACTGAGGCCGGCATTCTCGCCGCTCAGAAACGCCGCCACCCCGTGGGTGAACCATCCCCCGGCCCGCCCGCCGGCGCCGCTCAGCCGCAGCCGCGCCGGCCCGTCGGTCGCCGTCACCGTCACGTCGGCCTGCAGATCCGCCAGACTGCGCCGGCAGCGCCCGTCGCCCAGCAGCGCATCGCAGCCGCGCCCGATGGTGCGTCCCCGCACCTCGTCGAGGTTCTGTGCAAGCCCCCGCACCTCTGCGGTAAAGGCGCCGTCGCGCCGCGTCACGGTGCCGATCACGCCGCTGCGCAGCAGCACCCGGTCGGCCGGGCTCGCCCAGTTGACCAGCCACAGCGCCACCGCCGCGCCGTCATAGCGGCCGGCGGCCAGATCGTCGTCGCGCAGGCTGTCGGCCGAGAAGGCGCCGGCCACCTCCATGCCGCCGACGGCAAGGTCCGAGCCCGCCACATCGGCGCTCGCCTCCAGACCGCCGGCGGCTGCAAAGGTCACGCCGTCGAACGACAGCGCCTCGTCATGATCTGTAAATCCCATCTTAATACCGTCACGGCGGGTCACGCACCAGCAGCGGCAAAGCGTCGTCGCGGCTGCGGCAACATGGGCGGCAAGCCCGGAACCGAGCGTTTTCATACCCGGATCTCCGTCAGCGGCACCGAGGGCACGGATCCCGCCTCGAAGGCCGCGAGGTCGATGTCGAGCGTGTCCTTTTCAAACCGCACCGGCACATCGAATTCGAACCCCGCCGTCACCACCGCACCGGCCGCAGGCACGAACCCGGCATTGAAGCCCACCGTTCCGCTCGTCACGTCCACCCACCAGCGGTCGGCGGTCTGACCGGCCCCGTTCACCGCCACCTGCACCGTGCCGGCCACCGGCTTGCGAACAGGCCGGTCATAGGGCGCGATCCCGGCGCCATAGCGCTTGACGAGCTGGAACGTCGCGGTGCTGCCGTCGCCGGTGCCAAGCGTCTGGTCGGTTGCCGCCGGTGTCTGCGACGGCAGGCAGGAGCGGAAGTCCACCGGATCGCGGAAGCGGAAGCCGCAGAGCCGGCCCCGCCGTTCCTCGAAAAAGGCGATCACCGCCGCCAGATCGTCGAGGCTGCGGATGCCATAGCCGGCCTCGAAACGGCGGCGGGAATGGGCCCACCGGCTGTTGCGCTGCTCCCGGCCGGAGCCCAGCGTCACGATTTCCGTGCGCCGCTCCGGCCCGCCGGTGGAGCCGAAGGCGATGTCGGCCGGAAAGCGCACCTCATGAAAATCAGCCATGGTTCCTCCTCAAAGGCCGCGCCGGCCGCGCGCCACGCTGCGCGCCAGCAGGCCGGCGATCTGTGCTTCCGCGCGGCGGAAGCCGGCCACGTCCGGCGTGGAGATGTTGAACGTCACCTGTGCGCCGCCGCCGCTGCCGCCCTTCACGCCCAGCCGCCCGTCGCTGCCGCGGGCCAGCGGCATGATGGCCTCCGGCCCGGCCTCTCCCATCAGCCCGAGGTCGCCGGAAAGCGGAAAGAACGTCGGCGAGGCCACCACCCCGCCGCTGGCGAAGGCCTGCACCCGGCCGCCGTTCACCACCGCGCCCAGCCGCGCCGCAAACAGCCCGGTCCCGAGGCCGCGCCCCAGCGCGCCTGCCGCCTCGCCGATCAGGTCTTCAACCGGCTTCAGCGCGCTCGTCAGCACGCTGGCCGAAAGCCGCAGCGCCGCTTTCTGCAGCACCCCGTCAAGCTGCCGGCCCTCGCCGACCGCGCTCTTCAGCCCGCTCACCAGCGCCGCGGAAAAGCTGCGCGTGGTGCGCGAAACGCGCTCCATCACCGCAGCAAGGTCCTCGCCGGCCGCCGTTGCGGCATTGTCTGCCGTGTCCGCCATGCCCGATGTCTCCGTCTTTCGTTCCTGCCGGAATGCACCCTCAGCCGCCGGTGTCCGGTGGCCGGTCCGGGCGGCGATCGGGAAAGCGCGCCATCAGCGCGCCAAGGTCGCCGCGCCGCGGCGCGCGCGGGCCGGGTCCGCCGCTGGCCGCGCGCAGCACCGCCGCCAGTTCGCGCGGCGTCAGCCGCCAGAAGGCATCCGGCGCCAGCCCCAGCCGGCCGATGCCGAACCCGATCGCCGCCTCCCAGGGAAGAGGGTCCGCCGCGGGCGCCGTCACGCCCGCGGCTGCGGAGGGTTTGGCGCCTCCGCCGCGCCGCCGAAGGTGGCGATCAGCAGCCGCGCCACGATGTCGGCATAGCCGATCGCCCCGTCGGGCTGCGCCATGCGCGCCACCGCCTCATCGGCAATGTCGTGCCCCGCACCGCGCAGCCCGGCGCCGATCACGCGAATGGCATCGCGGGCGGAAAGCCGCCCCTGTCCCAGCCGCGCCGCCAGCGCCGACAGGTCCTCCGCGCCGAACGCGCCCTCCAGTTCCGCCAGCGCCCCCAGTGTCAGGCACAGCGTCCATGTGCGGCCGTCCAGATCGGCCGCGATTTCCCCGCGTCTTGCGTTCGCCATGGTTCAGAGCGCCGTGAACGTGAGTTCGCCGGCCGATTCCAGCGCCATCTCGAACGTCACCTCTCCGTCGTGCTCGCCGCCATATTCCAGTGCGGAGATGTGGAACGGCCCGCTGACGGTGCCGAAATCGGGGATCACGACCTGCCAGTTGCGCTGCACACCGCCAAAGAACAGCGTGCGTACCGTGGCATCGGCCTGCGCATCGCGAAAAACGCCGGCGCCGGAAAGGCTCGCCCGGCGCACGCCCGTGCCCGCCAGCAGTTCGCGCCAGCGGCCGGCGGAATCGGTGTCCGTCACGTCCGCCGCCTCCGCGCTGAAGGCCAGCTTGCGCGTCCGCAGGCCCGCGACCGTCACATAGACCCCCGCCCCCGTGCTATCGACCTTGAGAAGCAGATCCCTGCCCTTCTGTGCCGCCATGCCGGCCTCCCTCGGCGCGCTCTGCCGGCGCCGTGCTGATCAGGTTGAAATGTCAGAGCGGCTCGCTCACCGCCCGGAACGCGATGCTGGCCTCGATGGTGCGGCCGTCGCGGGCAAGCCGCGTCAGCCGCCCGCGCGCGGCAAGGTCCACCAGCCGGTGGCCGGCAGGCGCCAGCGCCGCACCGTCGAGCAGTTCCTCCACGCGCGCGGCGATCGCCTGCGCCTCGCGCCGCCCTGCGGCGCGCGAGCGCACCACCAGATCGAAGCGGTGCTCGTGCAGGGGGCCTCCTGCCGCCGGCAGGGACACAACAGACCACTCGCCCACCGCCACCAGCGGCAGCGCCGCCGCGCGCGGTGCCACGTCATGAACCGCCCCCTCGCCCAACAGCGCCGCCAGCGCGCCGTCGCCCGCCAGACAGGCGTGCACCGCCTGTTGCAGCGCAAATCCGGCCTCGCTCATCGCCCCTCCTCCTCTGCCAGAAGAATGCGGTAGCGGCCGCGGCCGTCCTCGTCGTACCCGGCCAGAATGCGCAGCCGCCGCGTGCCGAGCCGGGCCGTCAGCCCGCCGCCGATACCGGCGTTTGCGCGGATGCGGATGCGGTGCGTCACCACGCCGTCGAGGCGGCCGGCCATGCTGCGTTCGGCCGCCGCGGCCGGCTGCACCGCCGCCCACAACACCGCCACGATGCGCTCGCCCGGGCCGGTGCCGCCGCCGCCGTCCGGCGCCCCGTCCGCCGCCACAAAGGTCAGCCGCGCGCGCAGTGCCCCGGCGCTCACAGCCGCACCGCGCGATAAGGCGCCGTCAGCGCCGCCACGCCCAGCGCCACCGCCCCGGCGGCCACCCCCAGCGCCACCGCCTCGCGGTGCTCGTACCAGTGCGCCACCAGCATCAGCAGCGCCTGAATCAAAGGCTGCGGCACCGCCTCCGCCGTGCTGCCGAACCCGGCGTCGAAATCGATTTCAACGCCGTTCACCGCGTGGCGGGCCGCCTCCGGGCTGAGCACAACGGCCGGCGCCGCCGCGCCGGTTTCGAGCCGCCACTGCCCGGCCGCCAGCACCGCCGGCGTGCCGCCGGCGTCATAGGCCGTCACCACGCTGACCGCGATGAGCGGCCCGGGCGAAAGCGTTACCGGCCGGCGCAGCGCCCGGCCGGCAACGACGGTCCGCCACCCCTGTGCCATCAGCGCGCGCCGCGTTTCGGTCTCCACATAGCGGCATGCAGCGCGGATCAGCCCGGCAACCACCTCGTCTTCGTCGCTGCCGTCGATGCGCAGAAAAGCTCTGGCCTGCGCCAGCGTCACCGGCTCGGCTGCCGGCGGGCGCACCTGAAAAGTCGTCATTGCGGCGCTCCCCGAAAAGGCCGGCGGCCCCATCCCCTGCCGGGGCGGGGCCGCTCGCCCGTTCTTTCCGTGTCAGGTTCAGGCGGCGAACTTCAGCAGCTTGATGGCCGCAAAGTCCTGCACGCCGCCGCCGACGCGCTTGGTGGTGTAGAACAGCACATAGGGCTTGGCCGAATAGGGATCGCGCAGCACGCGCACCCCCGCGCGGTCGACCACCAGATAGCCGCGGGCGAAATCGCCGAAGGCCAGCGACAGGCTGTCGGCGGCCATCGCCGGCATCTCCTCGGCCTCCGCCAGCGGAAAGTTCATCAGCGTGGCATCGGCGCCCGGCGCCGCCGGCGGCGCCCACAGATAGTTGCCGTCCGCATCCTTCATCTTGCGGATGGTGGCCTGCGTCTTGCGGTTCATCACGAAGCTGGCGTTCTGGCGATAGCCGGCCTTCAGGCTGTAGACGAGGTCCACCAGCACATCGGAGGGACTGGCCGCGGCAAAGCCGCCGGCGGCGCCGGTCGTCAGATAGCCGAGCTTGCCCCACGTCCACGCGCTGTCGGCAACCGTGTCATAGGCCAGAAAGCCCTTCGGCCGGGCCACGCCGTCGCCGGTCACGAAGGCGGCGCCCTCCTGTTCGGCAAAGGCCGTCTCCACCTCCTCGGCAATCCACTGGTCGATGTCGACCACCGCATCGTCGATCAGCGCGCCGGAGGCCGCCGGCATGGCATAGAGTTCCATGGTCGGATAGCTCAGCTCGGCCAGCGCCGGCGTCGCCGTCTCCGGGCGCACGGCAGTTTCCGCCGCCCAGCCCACGGCCGGCGCGCCAACCGCATAGGGCTTGCGATAAACCGCCGACGAAACCTGACGGTTGCCGGCCAGGCGGCGGATCGGCGAAACCGCCGCCAGCCGGCGCATGATGGCCTGCTCGGTCTCCGCCGGCACCAGATAGCCGCCTTCGGTGGTGGAGCCGGCAAGGCTCTTGCCCTCCGGCACGGTCATCTGGCCGGTGCGCACATAGGCAGCGAAGGCGGCCTTCTCCTCGCGCGCCTGCGCCCGGCGCCGCGCCTCGTCGTCGGTGCCGCCGGGCGCCGCCATCGCCGGCCGGCCGGCTTTCAGCGTCATGGTGTCCAGCCGGCGCTTGTGCTCATCGAGCGCCGCGTCGAGGCGGTCCAGCTTCTCCAGCGTCAGCACGTCGGCGGCCGATCGCCGCTCGATCTCGCCGAGGCGGCGGTCGTTGGCCTCGCGGAAACTGTCGAAGGCGCTCATGAAGCTCTCGAAGGCCGCCGCCGGATCGCCGTTGTCGCCCGGGCGCACGGCCGCCTTCACTTCGCGGGCCGCCGTGCTGTCAAAGGGGGTCAGGGTCTCGCCCATCGTCTCGTCCTTATCATTTATGGGATTTAAAGAGCCGGCGCGCCTTACGCACCGGCCCGGCAGAAGCCGTGGCCGCCGCCGGCGGCCCGCCGATCGGTGTGTTGTCGTCAGCGCGTCTGCCAGCGTGCACCGGCGGCCGCGGCCCGCAGCCGCCGCGCCGCCCGGCGCATGCCGTCAGCCAGCGCGGCCTCGCCGGCGCGGGCCGCCTTCACCGCGCTCACGCGGGCTTCCGGCAACATCGGAAACGTCACGAGCGAGATTTCGAGCAGGTCCACTTCCCTCAGCGCCCGCCCGCCGCCGGTAAGGCGCTCGGCCTTCACGGTGCGAAAGCCGATGGAAAGCCCGTCGAGTGCACCGGCCCGCATCAGCGCCAGCGCCTCGCGGGCCCGCCCCACTTCCAGCGCCAGCCGCCCGCGCACGAACAGGCCGCGGCTGTCTTCCTCAAGGCTCTGCCAGGCGCCGATCGGCTCCTCGGCCCGGTGCTGCCACAACAGCTTCACGCCCGCGGCGCCGCGCCGCTGCAGCGCGGTGCGAAAGGCGCCGGGCATCACCCGGTCGCGGCCCATGTCCTCCCGCCAGAACAGGCTCGCATAGCCCTCGAAGCTGCCGTCCGCCGCCGCAGCTTCCACGGCAAGCGATGCAGCCTTCACACCGGGCGTTGCGCACCGGGTCTCGAAGGCCGGCGCCGTCCTCACGGCGCCACCTCGCGCACCCGCATCACCGCGCGCGGCGCGGCAAGGCGGGTCATCACCAGCCCGAGCCCGTCGGCAAAGTCGTGGAAGACGCGGCGATAGTCGGCACTGTCGGCCGGCTTCTCCCCTGCGGCCCCGTCCGCGGCCGTGCCGGCCTGCACCGCCGGCCGCGTCCCCCGGCCGGTCGCAGCCTTGCGGCCGTCCGTTCCGGCGGCCGGCGTCCCGTCCGTCTCCTGCAGCGCGTCGCGCGCTTCCTTCAGCGCGCGCCAAAGGCGCCGCGCCGCATTGAGCAGCCGGTTGATGTTCATGTTTTCATCCTCTGAAAAACGTCAGTCCCGCGTGTGGAACTGCGCATTGAGCCGGGCGATCTCGTTGACGAAATCGTTGAAGCGGCGGTTGGATTGGGCCAGCTCGCGCAGCACCCACACCAGCAGGCCGCTTGCCCCGCTCGCCCACAGAAACAGCGCCAGATGGGCGAGGTCGCCGCGCTGGACGACCGATTGCGTGACCGGGTCCACCACCGCCTCCGGTCAGCCGCCGGTCCGCGGGCCATAGCCCACGGCAGCGCGCTTCTCGTCCTCGGTGATGAAGCCGGCCGCCCCCACCCGGCGCCACAGCGCCTCGCGCTCGGCCGAGAGCGCCTCCACCGCATCGGTGTCGAAGCCGAGCCGCAGCGCCGGCTCGCCGGGCGCAAGCCAGGCGGAAAGCGCCGCGGCCGTTCGTGCCACCAGCGGCAGCACGGTCTGCCGCCAGAAGGCGCGGTTCGCCTCCTGATAGTTCGCATAGGTGTTGTCGCCGGGAATGCCGAGCAGCATCGGCGGCACGCCGAAGGCGAGCGCGATCTCGCGCGCGGCAAGGTTCTTCGCTTCCACGAAGTCCATCTCGCGCGGCGAAAGCGACATGGTGCGCCAGTCGAGCCCGCCTTCCAGCAGCAGCGGCCGGCCGGCATTGCGGGCGCCGGAGAAGCCCTCTTCAAGCTCGCGCTTCAGCCGGTCGAACTGCTCGTCGGAAAGGTTGCCCCCTTCCCCGCCGGTATAGACGAGCGCACCGGAAGGCCGGGCCGAATTGTCCAGCAGCGCCTTGGCCCAGGCCCCGGCGGCGTTGTGAATGTCGAGGCTCGTCAGCGCCGCCTCGATGGGGGCGAAGCCATAGTGATCGTCGGTTGCATGAAACAGCTTCAGGTGCAGCACGGGCCGCACCCCGCCGGTTTCCGCCTCCGCCGGCAGCCGCACCGAGCGCCCGCCGACGCTGTATTCGAAGGCCGCCGGCCAGCCGTCGGGCCCGGGCACCACCTTCATCCGGTCCGGCCGCAGCGCATGCAGCTCGCGCACCGTGCCGTCAAGGCTCACCGCTTCCAGATAGGCGTTTCCCGCCACCATCAGGTGGCCGTAAACGGCTTCCATCAGCGAGGCCCCGGCCTCGACCGGGCCCGGCCGCGCCAGCAGCGTCAGCAGCGGATGATCGGCAATCTCGTGCTCGCCCTCGTAGACCAGCCACGGCACCGATGCCGCAGCCTCGGCGATCATACGCACCGCGCGGTAGACGACCGGGTTCTTCTGAAATCCCTCGCGCGCCAGCGCCCCGTAATCGCGCGGCGTCCACACCGGCCGCCCGCCAGGCGAAAGCGCAATCAGCGCCGCAGTGCGCGAGGCCTTGGCCTCCGCCGCGGGCGCCGGGGCCGCTGCCGCAGGCACGCGCGAAGGCGCCCGGCCCGCGCCGAAGCGCAGCCAGTTCATCATGGCCAGATTCTCCTGTGAATGGGCCGTCAGACCCGCCGCACCTTGGGCTCGCCGCTGCGTCCCAGCATCAGCGCCGTGATCGCCCACACCAGCGCATCCATGCGGTCCGGCGAGCGGCCGGAGGAAAGCCCGGCCGGGCCGAAATCGCACATCTCGTCTTCCAGCGCCGGGTGGCAGCCCACATGGCGCACCCGGCCCTGTTCATAGAGAGCGGCCACCGGTTCGGCCCGCACCCACTTGCCGCGGGTGGCGCGCACCATCGTCACCGGCACGGCGGCATCCACCTCGCGGATCACCGCCGCCACCATTTCTCCGCCCTGATTGACCTCCGCCACCAGCGCATCGGCCTCGAAGCGGCGCCACAGCGCCACCGCCCGCGCCGCCCATTCGGCCGGCCGCAGGCCGCCGTCGCTGGCGTCCTTCAGCACATAGGCCGTGCCGTCGCGGCCAAGGCCGGCCACCACCAGCCCGCAGGCGTCCGCCCGGGCCGTGCTGGTCGCCGGCGGGTCCACCGCCACCACGATGCGCGCCAGTTCCGGCACCTCGTCCACCCGCGCCGCCTCGATGGCCGCCCGCCGCCACAGCGCATCGGCGCGGTCCTCGATCAGTTCGCCCTCCAGTTCCTGCCGCCCCAGCCGCGTGCCGGCATAGCGCCCGACGATGGTTTCCAGAAAGCCCGGCGCCAGATTGGCGGCATTGCGGTGGGTCGGCGCGTGGCTCACCACCGTGCGGGCGTCGGCCATCAGCCGTTTCAGCAGCGGCACCGGCCGCGGCGTCGTGGTGGCCACCTGCCGCGGCCGGGCACCAAGGCGCAGGCCAAACTGCAGCATGTCCCACGTGGCTTCCGCATGGCGCCACTTCGCCACCTCGTCGGCCCACGCGGCATCGAACTGCGGCCCCCGCAGGCCCTCCGGATCCTCCGCCGAAAAGACCTGCGCCACCGCTCCGCTGGGCCACGTCAGCCGCCGGCGCGAGGGCTGCCACTCCGGCCGCTCCGCCCGGGGATGAATGGCCAGCAGGCCCGACACGCCCTCGATCATCACATCGCGCACGTCCGACAGCGTTTCGCCGACCAGCGCGATGCGACCGGCCGGGGCGTCGGCAAACGGCGCCCGTCCGGTGGCCACCGCCCGCACCCATTCCGCCCCGGCCCGCGTCTTGCCCGCCCCGCGCCCGCCCAGCACCAGCCACACCGTCCAGTCGCCGGCCGGCGGCATCTGGTCGTCGCGCGCCCACAGCTCCCAGTCGTGGGCCAGCATCTCAAGGCTCGCGCCGTCCAGCCCGGCAATCAGCGCTTCCGCCTCACCCCGCGCCGCGCAGTCGATCAAGGCGGCGCGCAATCTCTTCCCGCACAGCATCGAGATTCTTCGCCTCCTCTTCGCCGGCCCGGTCACCCTGTGCCGCCCGGTCGAGATCGATCAGCGTCTCCAGCGTTTTCGCCAGCACGCCCAGCGTGCGCGCATCGCGCTCGTCGGCCCCGCCCTCGCTGCCGAGGCGGGCTTCCACCTCGCTCACCTGCCGGGCAAAAGCCTGCATCAGCCGGCCCACCAGCGCCCCGCGGTCGGCTGCGGGTTCGCCGCCGGCCGCCGCGCCGCCCGCCGCAGCCGGCCGCTCCGCACCCCGCCGCCAGCCCGCCGCCTTCGCCCACCGCAACACCGTCGCCGTAGTCACGCCGGCCGCTGCGGCAATGTCGGTCAGGGCAAAGCCGTCGCCCTCAAACAGCACCCGCGCTTCCGCACGCTTCGCAGCGCTGACGCGCCCGCGCCGCGGCGCAGCCGCCACGGCCCGCGCCCCGTCGCGGCCGGCGCCATGGCCGTGATGGCGCACCCGCCCGCCTGCCGGTCCCCGCCCGCCCGCCGAACCCCGTCCGCGCGGCCGCGACAGAGCCGCGCCCGCACCGGCCTCTCTTCCGGACCCGCCGTCCGGCCCGTCCTCTGCCTCCGCCACCGTCCGCGTCCGCTCCCGCCTGCACGCCCCGAAGGGCCGCTGCCAACAAAAAGGCCGGCCCGCTGCAAAGCGGCCCGGCCCGTGAAAATCACTCTCGTCGCAACAACAACCGGCGGCATCGGCCCGGCCTGCCGCCCTCTCGGGAGCGCCCCGGCCGCAACTGTCCGACCATGCCTGAACCCTACCGGAGCAGCGTCACGCCGTCAAGGACTAAATTCCTTTTGTGAGATTATTTTCTCCTGCCCGTCAGTCCGGTTTTCGGCTCCGGCCGCGTCGGCGAAAGCGCGCCGCGCGGCACGCGCCCCGGCCACAGCACGAGGTGGTCTTCCAGTTGTTCCGGTGCCATGCCGTCTTCGGAGATCGCCCGCCCGCGCACCGAAATGCCCGCCTCGTGCACGGTCTGCGGATCGCCCGAAACCAGCGGATGCCACCACGGCAGGTCCTCGCCGTCGGCCACCAGCCGGTAGCCGCAGGTCGGCGGCAGCCAGGGCAGGGTTTCCACTTCCTGCGGCGTCAGGCGAATGCAGTCCGGCACGATGGCCGACCGGCCGGGATAGTCGCGGCAGCGGCAGCTTGCCGTGTCGAGCAGCGTGCAGGCCACGTTGGTCCAGGCGATGGCGCCGGTGTCCCAGTCTTCCAGCTTGTTCAGGCAGCAGCGCCCGCAGCCGTCGCAGAGCGATTCCCACTCCGCCTCGTTCATCTCGTCCAGCGTCTTGGTGCGCCAGAACGGTTCTGTCGCGCTCATCTGAAAATCTCCGCACCCGGCGGCGGCACCGGTATCGTCTCCACAAAGCCCCGCCCCTGACGATCTTCGATTTCCACGATCCAGAGATCGGGATCGAAATCGGTCTCCCGCCTCAGGCGGGCCTCCACATCGGCTTCCGCGGCCCCGTCCATCACCTTCTCGAACAGCCGGTCGGCCGGGCGCTCGTCGTCAAACAGCACCTGCGGCGCCGGCGCATAAAGATCGGCCAGACGTCCGGGCCGCAGCACTTTGACGAAGATCGCCCCCGCCTCCGGCGAACCGCGCCGCGCGATGGCGGCAAACGCACCCTCCGTCTCGCAGCGGCGCACCAGTGCCCCCACAAAGAATGATGAAACGACCCGCGCCATCGCCGCCGGTCCTCCCGTTGCCCGCTGCCTGTCTGCGGAGGTTATGATTTCGCAAGGCCGCCGATGGCAACCAGCGTTTCCACCAACCGGGTGTCGATGCCGTCGCCGGCCGGCAGGCCGTGGTCGGCGCGAAAGCGGCGGATCGCGGCGGCCGTCTGCCCGCCCATCAGCCCGTCCACCTGCAACGGCCCGTAGCCCAGATCGGCCAGCGCCTTCTGCACCCGGCGCACCGCCATGCGCGCATCGCCGTCGCTGCCGGCGGCGGAGGCCGGCTGCGCTGTCGCCGGCGCCCGGGCCGGCGCGCTCAGCGCGGCAATCGCATCGGGCGATGGCTGCGGGGCAACCATGAGGCGCGCCAGCAGTTCTTCGCTCGCCTCGCCCGTCACCCGCAGTCCCTGCGCGCTCTCAAAGTCGCGGATGGCATCGGCCGTGCGCCGGTCGAACACCCCGCTCGGCCGGCTCGTCAGATAGCCGCGGTCGGCAAGCCCCTGCTGAATATCGCGCACCAGCACCAGCCGGGCGTTGGCGGCGGCCGCCTGCGGACGGGTGGAAAACAACGGCGCCGGATGCGGACCGGGCTGCAACACGACGAGATTGGCATAGACCGCCGCAAGCGCCAGCGAGCCGAACACTGTCGTCAGAGAGGCCGTCGGGTAGCGTGCAACCAGCCGGCCCGCGGCCCGCAGCAGCCGCATCGGCAATCCCGCCCGGCGCGGCGCCGCCGGCTCGTCCGGCAGCCGGTCCGCAGTCTTCTGCGCCGGCGCGGCCGCCTGCTTG
>NZ_DAISHT010000039.1:17547-23294 GCF_036822375.1 Pseudoxanthobacter sp.
CTCCTGCCGGCGGGTGCGCGCTGCCGGTCGCCGGCTCATCGCCGCCCTCCCGCGGCCGTCAGGCCGCCGGCGGGAAACGATTCGGAGATCGCAGCCGCACAGTTCATCCGGTCCTCATTCCCAGAGTTGGCCCGCCCGGACCCATTCCGCCAGAGCCGTCCTGCCCAGAGCCATCCTGCCCAGAGCCGTCCCGCAACGCCGTACCGTCCGGGGCGAGCGTCCCGTCCTGCCGGCCGCACCGCCGCGCCGGCCCCGCGAAGCTGCCACCGGCGCCTTAAGGAAGCTCAAATGCCCCGCCGCAACCGCAATTCGCCCTGTCGCAGCACGAATTTAGATCGAATTGCGGACATCGAAAAAACGCCGGATTCAGGCCTTCAAAGTCATTATAGCCGGTGCAGAGGCCGGCCCGAACGCCCCGGGCACCCTGCCCGGACGCCGCCCGTTCCGGGCATGGCGACACGGGGCTGCCCGCCGGCCCGCAGCAGGGTGAGCGGAGTTTAACACAACAGACCGGCGCCGGCATCGTCCCCGGCACCGTCAGATCACGGCGGCTCTGGCCATGATGTTCCTCCTCAAATGCGCGTTCTGGCTGGGACTGGTGTTCCTCGTCGCGCCGATGATCTTTCCGCCGGATACGCGCCCCGCCGCGGTTGCCCCCGCTGCCGTTGCCACCGCGCCGGCGGCCCGCACGCCCGCCGCCACGCCGGCGGCAGAGGCCGCCTCCCCGCTGGCCCAGGCCGGCCGGGTGCTGGAATTCTGCCGCAACAACCCGGCGGTCTGCGAAACCGCCATCGGCGCCGTTTCCGCGCTGGGCACCATGGTGGGCGACAGCATCGATTTCTTCACCGGCCTTGTCAGCAGCCGGCCGGCGCGTTCCGCCCGCCTGCCCGCCGACCCGGCGCTGACCGGCACCCTCACGGCCTCCGACCGCGAAGAGCCCTGGCACGGCGTCGCCCCCGCCCCGCGGCCGCCGCAGGGCTGAAGGGGCCAGCCGCCGCGCGGGCCGCCCGCGCAGGTCGTTTGCCTGCCGGCCGGAATCGGGTCTATAGGTGGCCGCTGCCTCTCAAGCGGACCCGGCTCATGACCCTCGACGAGATCACGGAAACCTTCGACCTTCTCGACGACTGGGAAGAGCGCTACCGCTATGTGATCGAACTCGGCCGCTCGCTGCCGCCCTTTCCGGAAGAAGCCCGCACCGATGCCAATCTGGTGCCCGGCTGCACCTCCCGCGTCTGGCTGGTCTGCCACACCTCCGGCCCGGCCGGAAACCCGACCCTCACCTTTCTCGGCGACAGCGACGCCCACATCGTGCGCGGCCTTGTCGCCATTCTGCTGACGATCTGCTCGGGCCATACCGCGCAGGAGATTCTGGCGCTCGATACCGAAGCCATTTTCGGCCGCCTCGGCCTGCGCGCCCACATCACACCGCAGCGCTCCAACGGTCTCACCTCCATGGTCCGCCGCATCCGGCAGGAAGCCGGAGAGGCCCTGTCCGCGGCCGGCTGAGCGGCCCGCCCGCCCGCCGGCCCGTCCCGCCCCCACTGCCCGCGCCGGTGTCAGCGCCGGCGCGCACCCCGGTGCCGGCACGCGCCCGTCATGCCCGGCCCGGCTCACGCCCCGGCTTCACCGGCGGCGCGCCGGCCGCGGTGCCGCGGCGGCCGGGCCGATAGTCCGCGCTGCCCCAGTGGCGCATCGTGCCGCGCTCCCGACCGCGCGCCTCCGCCGCAAGGCCGTAATGGCCGGCAAGCCGCCGCAGCGCCAGCGCCAGCACGATCTTTGCCGAGCGCACCGGCCAGCCGCGCTCGCGCTCCACAGCCTCCAGCCCCTTCAGAAAACAGCACACGTCGACGAGCACCCCGGACAGTTCCGGCCCGACGGCCTCAAGCGCCGTCCCGAAGCGCCGGCGCGCTTCCAGCGCCATGTCAGTCAGATCGGCCACCCCGCCCCGGCCGCCGCTGCGGCGCTGGCTGCCGGCCGCGTCCCAGTTCTGCGTCACCCGGGGCGAAAGCCCGGCGCGGGTAAAATCGCGGCGCAGCCGCTCGCCCGCCTCCGTCTGTGCCGCATCCAGCAGCGGCTGCCCGTTGCGCCCCGCGCGCCGGCCCAGCCAGCCCAGCGGGCTTTCCGCCAGATCGCGGATCGCCGCGTCGCCGGCGCTCCCGCCGCCCGGCATGCTGTCCCGCGCCGTTCCCGCGGTTGCGCCGTCGCAGCCCGCCCGGCTGCGCCGTGCCGGGCCGGTGCCCGTGCCCGGCCCCGCGTCGTCGCCGGCCGGCTGCGTCATCACGCAGCCGTGTTGCAGGCGAAAGGCGGAGGGGCGCTCGGGCGCGCCCGCCCCCGCCAGCGTGCGGCGCAGCCAGCCGTTGCCGTCCGCCGTTGCCGCCAGCACCCCGGCGCGGTCGGTCACGAGGCCGCGGCGCCGCATCTCCGCCAGCACCGCCGGCGCCACCGGCAGCCGGTCGCCGCTGGTCAGGCACAGGGCCGGTGCCCCCGCCGCGTCGGTCTCAACCGGCAGGCCGCCCTTCAGCAGCCGTCGCAGCACCCGCACCATGGCGCGTTCGTCCAGCGCCAGAGCGCCCTCGCCCGCGCGTGCCTCGTGTGCGCTGCCGGCGGCATGGCGCAGCCCCTTGCGGCCGCCCGCCCCCTCGTCGCGGCCCTTCGCCGGGCGCGCAATCCGCTTCCGCCCGCGTCCCGCCTGCATCGCGGCGCGCGTCTCAACCGTTCCTGCCATCTGCGGCTCCATGATCGCCGATCCGTCGATTCGGATGGATATAGGACAATATCCCTATCACCATCACCGACCGCCACTATCGATATCATTGCAGCCCAACGGCATCCTGGGGTTGATTCGGCCGTAACACCCTGAAAAAGCGGTCCTATCGGGGAAAAATGATCTGGGGATAGGAATTAAATCAGCGTATTATACTTCGCGTACCCACTATCGCTCTGGTTGGAGGTGAGTTATGACTCACGCATTCCGATCGGGGGGAAATCCGATGGCGATAGCCGTCAATATGGATGCGCTTATACCGCGCGAAGATTTCGAGGCTGAGGCCGCTAACGATGACGCGCCTACCCCTCAAACCGTCACTGTCAGGGATCTGGAGCCAACTGCCTTCTTTGGCCTGGCGCTACGCAAACCAGATTTCCAGCGGGAAACGTCTGAGTGGGATGCGAAGCGCGTAGCAGGGCTGGTGCGGACCTTTATTGAAGGCGATCTGATCCCGGCAGTCATTCTGTGGAAGCACAGGGAATTTATGTTCGTCATAGACGGTAGCCATCGTCTGAGCGCGCTGATCGCCTGGGTGAACGACGATTACGGTGACGGCGAAGCATCCCAAAAATTCTTCGGCCACTCAGTGCCGCCGGAGCAAATCGACCACGCCATTCGAGTCCGCAAGCTCGTCAACGCGGAAATCGGATCTTATGCCGATCACGTCGCAGCGGCAAAAAACCCAGAGAGCTTCGGCCCCGATATTGTCGCACGTAGTCGAGCGCTTGGAAGCCGAGCACTCAATTTGCAGTGGGTTCGAGGCGATGCGATCAAGGCCGAAGCATCATTCATACGCATCAACCAACAGGCGGCAACGATAACGCCGCAAGAGTTAGAGATGATCAAGGGGAGACGGAAGCCGGCGGTGATGGCTGCTAAAGCCATCATCCGACGTGGCACGGGCCATCAATACTGGTCTAGTTTTGCAGTCGACGTCCAAACGGAAATACGGTCTGTAGCGTCGGATTGCTATCGGCTTCTGTTCGAGCCATTACTATCGTATCCAATAAAGAGCCTAAATCTCCCTGCTGGCGGGTCTGTTTACGCGTCCCCTACCCTTAGGATGGTCTATGATTTTGTACATCTCAGTGTCGGTACCGTCAACGAAGACGAAGACACGACGGGGATTCGTACTGTAGAATTTCTCAAGCGAGCCAGGAGAACTGCGCAACTCGTTCTCAGCAATTCGGCTAATTCTCTAGGGCTTCATCCGGCCGTATATTTCTATAGCTGGACAGGCAAGCAGCAGCCGATATTGTTTCTGACAATGGCGCAAATCGCGCTTGATCTAGATCGGCAGCGGCAATTGGATGCGTTCATTGACCGCCGGGCTAGACTGGAGCAGTTCATAACGGCCCGCAGAACTTTGCTCAACCAGATCGTACGCAAATTCGGCACCAAGGATTCAGGCAAGGGGCATCTGCGTGCGTTCTACGAAAAAGTCTTTGAAGCCATCGACGACGGAAAATCCGATGAGGAGATCGTGACGACGCTGACCGCCGACAAAGCGTTCACTTATCTCCAACCAACCGAAAACCCTTATGCCGGCGTGTCTCCGACGCGCTATTCGGCACAGGTCAAATCTGGATTGGTAATGACCGGATTGATGGAGCATGCCCCAAAATGCGCTATTTGCGGAGGCCTTGTGCCGAGCCAAGCGATTTCGATTGATCATAAGATCGATAGGTCTGAAGGGGGCGAGTCGGATTTAGGCAACCTTCAGCTAACTCATCCGTATTGCAACACGGGGTACAAGAATCGGCAGAAGTCAGCTGCCAGGCGTGGACCTTGAAGGCAGCAGTATCTCAATAGCCTGATCGAAATTGGTTGAACCCGCCTCGTCAGCCTCAAGTTCCCGAGCGGTCGCAATGAACCGCTCGGACTGCTCTTTCTGACTGAGCTTCCTACTCGGCTTTTTTGGCTTTGGGGCGGTATCGGGACGGTCGCCAGACGCCATAGGGCTTCTCACCTTGCACGAGTCGTTTCATAGGTAAGGCGCTTGCCGATGACGCCGTCAAGGATGTTGGCGGCGCGGGCGATATCATTCACGCCAAGGGCTACGCGGCGATTGTGGCGGAAGTCGAATTCCGCGAGGTAGCGATGCAGGTGCTTCTCGGCGCAATGCTGATAGGTGCCGCGCATGCCGCGCTTGAAAATCGAGAAGTAGCTTTCGATGGTGTTCGAGTGGACACCGCCGCGGACGTACTCGCCAGCGGAGTGCTTGACCGACTCGTGAGCGGCGAAGTGATCGCCCATGCCGCCATAGAGACGGCTTTCATCGGTGTAGAGCACGCTTTCCTTCGCGACGTTCTCGGTGACGAGCGAGGCCACATTGACCTTGGTCGCCTGCGCGACGTGGAAGGTGCGGACACGGCCACCACGCTCAATCAAGCCGAGGATCGCGCGCTTGCCAGACGGGCCATTCTTGCCGCCCTTGAGGTAGGGACGGCCCTTGCGCTGCTCTGATGGCTGCGGATCGGCCTGCTTGCCATGATAGGTCTCGTCGGCTTCGACGATCTGGCCGGCGCCGCCGAGCGGGCCAAGGCCACCCTCGCGCATGGCCTCGCGGATGCGGTGCGACATGAACCAAGCGGTCTTGAGGGTGACGCCAAGGGTCCGGTGAAGCTGATTCGAGGAAATGCCCTTCTTGGACGAGGCCATAAGGAAAATGGCTTGCAGCCAAAGGTGCAGCTTCACATGGCTCGATTCGAAGATGGTGCCGACCTTCACGGTAAAGGGCTTGCGGCAGTCATAGCACTTGTAGACGCCGATGCGGGTCGAGTTGCCCTTGAGCGGTGAGTTTCGATCGGTGCCGCCGCAATGCGGGCAAACCGCGCCATTTGGCCAGATCCTGGCCTCTACGAACTTGTAGGCGGCAGCTTCATCGTGGAAGTGGCGATCGGAAAGGACGGACATCGTGGTAGCTCCTTATGTCCCCTTTGTAATCCGTCGCCTTGGGTACGTCAAGTATAATATGCGG
>NZ_DAISHT010000040.1:0-4742 GCF_036822375.1 Pseudoxanthobacter sp.
CGGCAAGCGGGTGCGGCGCGATCTGGTGCTGCCGCTGTTCGTGCTGGTGGTGCTGATCGCGGGCTTCCTCGTCAGCTATCCGTTCGAGATGCTGACCATCGCCTCGGTTCTCTATCTGGCCTGTCTGCCGGTGGGCGTCATCGCCTGGCGCCGCGCCGCCGCGCAGCATGCCCGGCAGGTCTCCGCGCTCTCCGGCCCGGCCGCGCCCCCGCCGCCGGCCGCCTGAAGCGGCGGCGGCGCAGAGGCGCAGAGCGAAACGAAGGCGACGGGAAAACAAAAGGCGCTGCGGACGGGCCCGTTCGCAGCGCCTTGTTTTTTGGCCGGTCGCCCCGCCCGATCCGGGCGGGGGCTTCAGGCCGCGGGCCCGCCGGGGCCGGCCTTTTCCGCCTCTCCGGCCTCGCCCGGGCCGATGAAGCGGCGGAACAGCCGCCCCGACAGCCGCGAGAGATCGTCCATGACGGTGTAGAACGACGGCACGAAGACCAGCGACAGCAGCGTGCCGACCAGCAGCCCCCCGATCACGGCAATGGCCATGGGGGCGCGGAACTCGCCGCCCTCGCCAACGCCCCACGCACTCGGCAGCATGCCGGCCACCATGGCGATGGTGGTCATGATGATGGGGCGGACGCGCTTGCGGCCGGCATCGACGATGGCTTCGGTGCGGGAGGCTCCGCGCGCGGTCGCCTCGATGGCGAAATCCACCAGCATGATCGCGTTCTTGGTGACGACGCCCATCAGCATCAGGATGCCGATGACGACGGGCATCGACACCGCGTTGTCGGTGACGAGCAGCGCGATGATGACGCCGCCCACCGCCAGCGGCAGCGACAGCAGGATGGTGACCGGCTGGAACACGCTGCCGAACAGCAGGATCAGCACGCCCAGCACCATCAGCAGCCCGGCTGCCATGGCCTGTGCGAAGCCGGAAAACACCTCGCCCATGATTTCCGCATCGTCGCTGTCCTGCACGGTGACGGCCGCCGGCAGGCCGGCGCCGGCCGCCACCGTCCGCACCCGCGCCACGGCATCGCCCAGCGCCACGCCCTCCGGCAGATCGGCACCGACGGAAACCCGGCGCTGGCGGTCGTAGCGGTCGATGGACGACGGCCCCTGCCCGAAGCTGACATCGGCGATGGCCGCCAGCGGCAGCGGCTCGCCGGAGGCCGCGCGCACCGCCATGGTCTGCACGAGCGCCAGATCCTTGCGGGCATCGGTATCGAGCTGCACGCGGATGGGGATCAGCCGGTCGCCGGCATTGAATTTCGGCAGGTTGGCGTCGATGTCGCCGATGGTGGCCACCCGTACGGCGGCCGAGATATCCTCGGTGGAAACGCCGAAGCGGGCGGCTTCCTCAAGGCGCGGCGTGATGCGGATTTCCGGCCGTTCGATGCCGGCATCGGCAGCGACGTTGGTAAACAGCGGGTCGCGCCGCAGCGCCGCTTCCATGCGGCCGGTGGCGATGTCGAGGGCTTCCGGGTCCTGCGACAGCAGGGCCACCGACATTTCGCGCACGCCGCGGTCGTTGACGTAATAGGCGCGGATATCGGGCACCGCCGCCAGCCGGCGGGTGATTTCGCCTTCGATCTGCTTCTGCGTGCCGGCGCGGCTGCCGCGCGGGGCCAGCCGCACGAACACCGCCGCGCGCCGCACCTCCAGCGTGCCGGTCGGCGTGGTGCCGCCGAGCACGAACACCTGCTCGACGCCGGGAACGTCGCGGATGGCGGCTACGATCTCATCGGTCTTGGTGCGGGTCTCGTCCAGCGTCGCGCCCGTGGGCAGTTCCACCGAAAGCACCGAGCGGCCGGTATCCTCGGCCGGCATGAAGCCGGTCGGCAGCAGGCCGGTTGCCCACAGCGAGGCGGCAAACAGCGCCACCCCGGCGGCCAGCGTCACGAAGCGCCGCTGCACCGTCCAGCGCAGCAGGCGCAGATAGGCCTGCATCAGCCGCCCGTCGCGCTCCGCATGGGCGGCATGGGGGCGCAGCAGATAGGCTGCCATCATCGGCGTGATCAGCCGGGCGACCAGCAGCGAGATCAGCACCGCCACGGCGACGGTGAGGCCGAACTGCTTGAAATACTGCCCGGCGATGCCGCCCATGAAGCTGACCGGGGCGAACACCGCCACGATGGTCATGGTGATGGCGATCACCGCGAGACCGATTTCGTCGGCCGCTTCCATCGCCGCCCGCCAGGGCGATTTGCCCATGCGCATGTGGCGCACGATGTTCTCGATTTCCACGATCGCATCGTCGACCAGAATGCCGGTGACCAGCGTGATCGCCAGCAGGCTGACGAGATTGAGCGAAAAGCCCATCAGGCTCATCAGCCAGAAGGCCGGGATGATCGACAGCGGCAGCGCGACGGCGGCAATCAGCGTGGCGCGCCAGTCGCGCAGGAAGATGAACACCACGACGATGGCCAGCGCCGCGCCCTCCATGAGGGTGTCCATGGCGGAGCGGTAGTTGCCGAAGGTGGAGGCCACGGAATCGTCGATCAGCGTGTAGCTGACATCGGGATAGTCCCGGCCGAGGGCGGCGAGCGCCTTGCCGGTGACATTGGCGACATCCACGTCGCTGGCGCCCTTGGCGCGATAGACGGAGAACGACACCACCGGCGTTTCGCCGTTGAGGCGGGCGAAGGCCCGCGGCTCCTCCACCGTGTCGGTCACGGTGCCGAGGTCGGAAAGGCGCACGGTGCGCCCGTCGGCAAGGCTGATGACGGTCTGGCCCAGATCGGCCACGGTGCGGGCCCCGGCCAGTGTGCGCACGGCCTGTTCCTGCCCGCCCACTTCGGCGCGGCCGCCGGCAAGGTCGACATTGGTCGCTCGCAGGCGCTGGGAGACCTCGCCGGCGGTGATGCCGAGGGCCATCAGCCGGTCGGGGTCGATCAGCACCTGAATTTCGCGCTCGACGCCGCCGATGCGCTCCACCCGGCCGACGCCCGGCAGCCCCTGCAGGCGGCGCTTCACCACGTCGTCGACGAACCACGAGAGCTGTTCGGGCGTCATGCCCGGCGCGGTGGCGGCAAAGGTCTGGATCGCCTGCCCCTCCACGTCGATGCGCTGGATCAGCGGCTCGTCGATGTCGCGCGGCAGGTCGGAGCGGATCTTGGCGATGGCGTCCTTGGCGTCGTTGAGGGCGCGGTCGGGGTCGACTTCGAGGCGGAATTCGATACCCGTCTGGGACTGGCCGTCGGTGACGGTGGAGACGATGTGCTTGACGCCGGTGAGGTTGGAGACCGCATCCTCGACCTTGCGGGTTACCTGCGTCTCAAGCTCGGCCGGAGCGGCGCCGGCCTGTGTGACGGTGATCGAGACGATGGGAACGTCGATATTGGGAAAACGGGTGACCGGCAGGGTCTGGAAGGCGAAGATGCCGAGCAGCATCAGCACCGCGAACAGCACGATGGCCGGCACCGGACGGCGGATCGACCATGCAGAAACATTGAGCGCCATGGCGGACGGTCCTCAGTTGGTGCCGCTGCCGGCGCGCAGGATGGGCGTCACGCGGTCGCCGTTGCGCAGGAACGTGCCGGAAATCGAGACGATCGTATCGCCGGCCTTCAGCCCGGCGGTGACGACCGCCCGGCCCTCGGCTACGAGCGCGATGGTGACGGGGCGGGTTTCCACCACGCCGCCGCCGTTCACCACCTGCACCTGCGGGCCGCGCGGGCCGTAGAGCACGGCGGAAATCGGCAGCACGATGCCCTGCCGCGAGGCGGTTTCGATCTCGCCGCGGGCGAAGGCGCCGACCTTGAGGCCCGGCGCCTGCGGCAGCGCGATGCGCACTTCGCCGAGGCGGCTGCGGTCGTTCACCTCCGGCGAAATGCGCCGCACCGTGCCGGCGATCGGGCCGGCGAAGCCCGACGGCGTGACGGCGGCAGCGTCGCCCACCGCCAGCCGCACGATGACGGCTTCCGCCACCTCGCCGGAAAGGTCGAGGTCGCCGTTCTCGATGATGCGGAACAGCGGCCCGCTCGCCGACGACACCACCTGCCCCACGCGCACATCGCGACGGCTGATGACGCCGGCGGCGGGGGCGCGGATTTCGGTGCGCTCCAGCCGGATGCCGGCATCGCGCTGCTGGGCGACGGCCAGCGCCTTGTCGGCGCGGGCGGCCTTCAGCGCCTGTTCGGCGGCGGCGAGCCGGGCGGCGCCGACATCGACATCGGACTTGCGCTGGTCATAGGCCTCGCGCGAGGCGACGCCGGTTTTTGCCAGCTGGTCGGTGCGCGCAAACACCTTGCGCGCCTGCTCCAGCGTGGCGCCGGCCTCGGTGACCTGGCTTTCGGCCTGCGAGATGGCGGCATCGGCGCGGGCCACGTGGGCCTCGGCCTGCGCCAGCGCGGCATCGAGGGTTTCGCGCGAAAGACGGGCGAGCACCGCGCCCTTTTCCACCCGGTCGCCGGCTTCCGCCAGCACCTCGGTCACGGCCTGTCCGTCGATTTCGGCGGAAACCTGCACCTCCTCGCGCGGCACGATATCGCCCGTCACCACCACCCGCTCGGTCAGGGTGCCGGGTTCGGCCTTCATGACGGAGACCGCCGGCGGGCGCGGGGCCGCGGGGGCGGCGGCCGGCTGTGCCGGCGCCGGCCGGGCCGCCGGCAGCAGCAGGGCCAGCGTAAGACCGGCAACGCAGGCGGAGCGCGCCGGGCGGGGGCGCGTCGGAACGGGGCGGATCATGAGCGGGGACTCTCGGTCGCAGGATCAGAGGCAGCGGTATCAGAGGCAGCGGTATCGGGGGC
>NZ_DAISHT010000040.1:4842-23161 GCF_036822375.1 Pseudoxanthobacter sp.
CCGATCAGGCCCGCGCGGTTCCGGCGCAGGAAATCGATGGCGGCGTGATGCACGGCAAGGCCATAGCCGAGGGCCCAGCGCGCGGCCGGGTCTTCGGCGGTGTCGGCGGCATCGCGCACCTGCGCGATATCGGCTTCCATGCGGGCGATGTAGCTGTCGATGGCGGCGGCCACCGTTTCCGGCGGCAGGATGCGGGCGCTGACGGCGACGAGCAGGAACTCGGAGCGGTAGATATCCGCCGCCGGCGGGCGCGACAGCATCGCGACCAGTTCCTGCCGGCCGGCGGGCGTCAGGCGATAGAGCCGGGCCGCGGGGCGGCCGGGCTGGGCTTCCAGCCGCGAGGTGACGAGCCCGTCCTGCTCCAGCCGGGCAAGGGCCGGGTAGATGGCCCCGAAGCTCGCATCGACGAACTGGCTGAAGGTGCCCTCGACGGAGAGCTTGCGGATGTCGTAGCCGCTCGCCTCGCCGAACTGCAGCACGGCGAGGCACACAGTGCGCACATTCATGGCCGGGCCTGCCCCTTGTCTCCCCGCGCGCCGCGGAGGCCTTATATCGAGCCGGTATATGCTGGTTCGATATAGGAGCCGGCCGCGGCAGGCAAGCGGAAAGGCGGGCGCTCGGCCCGCCGGCTCAGTCGCGCACGACCTTGCCGGGGTTGAGCGTGCCGCGGGGGTCGAAGGCATGCTTGATGCGGCGCATCAGGGTGCGCTCGGCCGGCGCGCGCAGGCGGTCGGCCAGCGCGATCTTGGCCTGTCCCAGCCCGTGCTCGGCCGAGAAGGTGCCGCCGAAATCCAGCGCCGCGCCATAGACCGCCTCGCTGAGGGCGGCGTTGCGGCCGGAGAAGTCGTCGCTGCCGGCCGGGGCGGAGAGGTTGAAGTGCACGTTGCCGTCGCCCAGATGGCCGAACGGGCTGATGCGCACGCCGGGCAGCACCGCTTCCGCGGCGGCCGTCGCCCGGGCGACGAAGTCCGGCAGCCGGCTCACCGGCACCGCCACGTCGTGTTTGATCTGCGCGCCTTCGCGGCGCTGGCCTTCCGGCAGTTCCTCGCGCAGCCGCCACAGCGCCGCGCGCTGAGCCTCGCTGCCGGCAACCACGCCGTCGAGGATCGAGCCATCCTCGAAGCCCGCCGCAAGCGCCCCCTCCAGCAGCTCGGAAAGGTCGATGCCGGCAACGGAGGTGGCGAGTTCGATCAGCAGATAGACCGGCCCGGGCGTCTCCAGCGGCCGGCTGAGGCCGGGCACATGGCCGAGCAGCAGGGCAAGCCCGAATTCGCCGAAGAATTCCAGCGAGAACAGGAACGCCCCGGTGCTGCGCCGCAGGGCGGCGCCGGTGCGGACGGCGGTTTCCAGATCGGGCAGCGCGATCAGCGCCGTGGCGCGGGTGACGGGGCGCGGATGCAGCCGCAGCACCGCTTTGGTGACAATGCCGAGCGTGCCTTCCGCGCCGCAGAACAGCTTGCGCAGGGCATAGCCGGTGTTGTCCTTGATGAGGGCGCGCAGGCCATCCCACACCTGCCCGTCGGGCAGCACCGCCTCAAGCCCCAGAACCTGCGCCTCCATCATGCCGAAGCGCATGGCGTGGCTGCCGCCGGCATTGGTGGCGATCAGCCCGCCGATCTGGGCGCTGCCTTCGGCGCCGAGGTGCAGCGGCAGCATCAGTTCGTGTGCCTCCAGCGCCTCGTGCAGCGCCGCCAGCACCACGCCGGCTTCCACCGTGACCGAGAAGTCGACCGGGTCGATGGCCAGAATGCGGTTCATGCGGCTGAGCGACAGGATGATGCCGCGGGCGCCTTCGCTGAGCACGCTGGCACCGTTGAGGCCGGTGTTGCCGCCCTGCGGGGTGATGCTGAGGCCGTTTTCGGCGCAGAACGCCACCACGGCGGCAACGGCCTGCGTATCGGCCGGCAGGGCGACGCCCAGCGGCGGGGTGCCCCAGCTGTTCAGCCAGTCGCGGGTGAAGGGGGCAATATCCGCTTCCGCCTCCTTCCAGCCGGCCGGGCCGAGCAGGGCCTTGAGCGGTGCGAGATCGGGGAGGGGTGACGTCATGGCAAAGAGGCCTCCGGTCGGTGCGTCAGCGTGGCCGCGACGCATTCGGCGATCGCAAGCGAGGCGGTGAGGCCGGGACTCTCGATGCCGAACAGGTTGACGAGGTCTGATATGCCATGAATGGCGCTGGTATCGATGCGGAAATCGGCCGCGGGCTCGCCGGGGCCGGAAAGTTTGGGGCGGATGCCGCAGAACGCCGGCTGCAGCGCCCCCTGCGGCACGCCCGGCCAGTATTTGCGGATCTCCTGCTCGAAATGGCCGCGCCGGGCATCGCTGACACGGTAATCGACGGTGTCGATCCAGTCCACGTCGGGGCCGAATCGCATGCCGCCGGCCAGATCGAGCGTGAGGTGAACGCCAAGCCCGCCCGGCTCGGGCACCGGATAGACCAGCCGGGAAAAGGCCGGCCGGCCCGGCAGGCTGTAATAGGTGCCGCGGGCAAACCGCGTCTGCGGCACATGGCGCGGCTCCAGCCCTTCGATCGCCGCGGCGACAAGGCTTGCGCGCAGGCCGGCGGCATTGACGAGGCGCGCCGTCTGCAGCCGGTAGGGGGTGCCGCCGGCGTCGCACGTTTCCACCTCGAAGCCGCCGGGAATGACGCGGGCGGCGACGAAGGCGGTGTTGAGGCACAGCACCGCGCCGTTGTCTTCCGCCTCGCCCAGCAGCGCCAGCATCAGGCCATGGCTGTCGACGATGCCGGTGGCCGGCGAGAGCAGGCCGGCGGTGCAGGCCACCGCCGGTTCCAGCGCCGCCACGCCGGCCGGCGTCAGCATCTCCAGCGGGCCGGCGCCGCAGGCTGCGGCGCGGTCGCGGATCGCGGCGAGGGCTTCTTCCTGTTCCGGCCGGGTGGCAACGATCAGCTTGCCGCAGCGCCGGTGCGCGATGCCGCGTTCGGCGGCATAGGCATAAAGCAGGTCGCGGCCGCGCACGCACAGCGCCGCCCGCACGCTGCCCGGCGGATAATAGAGCCCGGCGTGGATGACCTCCGAATTGCGCGCGCTGGTTTCGGTGCCGAAGGCCTCGGCCCGTTCCAGCACCAGCGGCTGCAGGCCGGCGAGGGACAGCGCGCGGGCGATGGCAAGGCCCACCACCCCGGCGCCGACGACGATGCAATCCACCCTGTCCATGGGCGCGTTCCCGTTCAGCCGGCCTCGTAGCCGAAATAGGCCTCTTCAAGCTGCCGCCCGCCGGCGAGTTCCGCGGCCGGCCCCGACAGCACGATGTGACCGTTGCGCAGAACATAGACGCGGTCGGCGAGGTCGAGAATGCGCGCCGTCGACTGTTCCACGATCAGCAGCGTCATGCCGTTCTCGCGGTTGAGGGCACGCAGGCTCTCATAGACCTGATCGATGACAAGCGGCGCGAGGCCCAGCGACGGTTCGTCGATCATGATCAGCGCCGGCTGCTGCAGGATGGCGCGGGCGATGGCGAGCTGCTGCTGTTCGCCGCCGGAAAGGTGCCCGGCCACGCCCCGGTAGCGGCTGCGCAGGATCGGGAAGGTCGTCAGCACCGCTTCCAGATCGCTTTCCAGCACGTCGCGGTCGCGCCGGCCCATGCCGCCGAGGGCGAGGTTTTCCTCCACCGTCAGGGTGCGGAAGATGCTGCGCCCTTCCGGCACCAGCACCAGCCCCTCGCGGCTGAGCTTTTCCGGCGCCATGCCGGCGATGTCGGCATGGTGGAAGCGGATGGAGCCGCTGAACGGCGTCATCAGTCCGGCCACCGTCTTGAGCAGCGTCGACTTGCCGGCCCCGTTCGGCCCGACGACGAAGACGATCTCGCCCTTCGCCACCGTCAGGTCGATGCCCTTCAGGGCGGTCAGCCGGCCATAGCCGGCCGTGAGATCGGTGATTGTCAGCATCGCCTCATCCCTTTCTGAACCCCGCCTGCCTTTCCGAACGCACGCCTTTCCGGTGGCCGGTCTGAAAGCCGGCCGCCTGACCGCGCCCGGCTGTCCGCGCCCGGCCCGTGAGGTCCGGGTGCAGCGCTGCCAGTTTGATAACCGACAAACTGTCCACAGTCCACGGTCGTCAGTGGGCGATGGGCAGATTCCGATTGACGGACCGGCGGAACGGCGCCTTACTGTGGACAATCCACGATGAACAGTGGGCAAACCTTCCAGAAGATGAGATCCGACCATGCGTGCCACCGAAACGCGGGCCGTGACCACGCGCGCCCTGAAGACGCTGCCGAAGACCACCCATCCGATCCGTGCACTGGGGCTGGCGCTGGCCATGATGGCCGGCAGCGCGGCCGCCGGGGCCGCGCAGGCCGCGGAAGAGCCGATCCGCATCGGCTTTGCCATTGCCGAGTCCGGCTGGCTGGCGAACTACGATCTCGCCCCCTTCCGCGCGGCGGTGACCAAGATCGACGAGATCAACGCCGCCGGCGGCCTTAACGGCCGCAAGATCGAATACACCGTCGCCGATACCAAGACCGAGCAGGAGCGCGCCGCCTCCGTCGGGGCGGAGATGGTCTCAAAGGGCGTCGACCTGCTGGTCGTCTCCTGCGATTACGACTTCGGCGCCCCGGCGGCGCTGGCCGCCAATCAGGCCGGCATCATTGCCATGAGCCTGTGCGCGGCCGATCCGAAAATGGGCGTTCAGGGCATCGGTCCCTATGCCTTCACCGCCAACAGCGCGGCCCAGTCGGAAGGCATCGCTATCGCCGAATATGCCCGCCGCAAGATGGGCCTGAAGACGGCCTATGTGCTGGAAGACGTGACCATCGAATACGACAAGTCGGCCTGCGCCGGCTTCCGCGCCGCCTGGAAGGCGGACGGCGGCGCGGATGCGATCGTCGGCGAGGATACCTTCCGCAACGAAGACCCTTCGATTGCCGCCCAGATCACCCGCATCAAGGCGCTGCCGGCGCCGCCGGATGCGATCTACATGTGCACCTTCACGCCCGGCGGGGCTTCGGCCGTGCGCCAGCTGCGCGCCGCCGGCATCGACGCGCCGATCCTCGCCTCCACCGCCATGGTCGATAATTACTGGCTGAGCGCGGTGCCGGACCTGAAGGATTTCTACCTGCCGGCCTTCATGTCGCTCTACGGCGACGATCCGCGGCCGGAGATGGCCGCCTTCCTCAAGGCGTTCCAGGAGCGCTGGAAGGAAGCGCCGGTCTCCTCCTATGCGGTGCTTGGCTATTCGCTGATCGAAAGCTGGGCCAAGGGCGTGGAGAAGGCCGGAACCCCGGCCTCCGATGCCGTGCTGGCGGTGATGAATACCTATAAGGACGAGCCGTTCACGGCCGGCCCCACCACGTTCACCGACCAGATGCACATCCAGCTCAACCGGCCCTGGCTGATCATGAAGGTTTCCGACGGCTCGTTCCGTGCGGTGGAGATGTACCGCAACGAGATGGTGCCGGACATGAAGCTCCTGTTCCGCGTCGGCCAGTAACACGCTGCCTTCCGCGCCGGGCAGGCCGGCGGCTGCGGCCGCCGGAACCGGCGCGGAAACCGGCGGCGGGCCCGGGTGTGGCGGGCGGCACCGGTTCTCCCCCTCGCCGGTGCCGCCCCCCGCCCGGGTGCGCTCAGGACCGGACCGCGCCCGGCGGAACGTTTCCCCCCGGCCGGCCCGCGCTCTTCAGACGGGAAATCCCATGGACCGAGCATCGATGCCCGCCCCCGGCGCGGCCCCGGCGGGCCGCGTTCTGGAGGCCGAGAACATCCATGTCGCCTTCGGCGGCATCCATGCCCTCTCCGGCGTGGACATGACCTTGCAGCAGGGCATCGTGACCGGCCTGATCGGGCCCAACGGCGCCGGCAAGACCACGATGGTCAATGTGCTGTCCGGCTTCCAGCGTCCGACGCGCGGCCGCATCCTGCTGGACGGGGCGGATGTCTCCCGTCTGGGGCCGCAGCGCATGGCGCGCGCCGGCGTCGGCCGGTCGTTTCAGGCCGCGCGGCTGTTCCGCGACATGACGGTGCAGCAGAACCTCATGGTCGCCGGCATCGGCGGCGGCCGCAGCCGGCGGGCGGCGGCGGCACTGGCCGCCGACATCCTGTCGTGGATGGGGCTGTCGGCGGTCGCCGGGCAGCGCTGCGACAGCCTTTCCTATGGCAACGAGCGCCGGGTGGGCATTGCCCGCGCGCTGGCACTCGGCCCCGCCTTCGTGCTGCTCGACGAGCCGGCCTCCGGCATGAACGAGGCGGAATGCGATGCGCTGATGCACACCATTGCCGCCATCCCGCAGCGCTTCGGCGCCGGCGTGCTGCTGATCGAACACAACATGCGCGTGGTGATGGGGGTGTGCCGGCACATCCTCGTGCTCGACGGCGGCCGCAGTCTGGCCGAAGGCCCGCCGGAGGCCGTGCAGAACGATCCCGACGTGCGCCGCGCCTATCTGGGCGAGAAGAGCCCTGCGGGGGGAGCCGCGTGACATGCTGAATCTCATTCAGATTCTGGTCGATGCCATCGCGCTCGGCAGCCTTTATGCGCTGGTGGCGCTGGCCATCGGCCTCGTGTTCGGCGTCATGAAGCTCATCAACTTCGCGCAGGCCGACTACATCACCGTCGGCGCCTATGCGCTGATTGTGCCGACGGCCAGCGCCACGCCGCCGCTGCTGGTCGGGGCCTGGCCGCTGCCGTTCCTGGTGGCGGGGGTGCTGGTGGTCGTCATGGCGCTGGCGCTGGCGACCGAACGGCTCGCCTTCCGTCCGCTGCGCGATGCCAGCCCGGCGACGCTGCTGATTTCCTCGTTCGCCGTCAGCTACTTCCTCCAGCATCTGGTGATGCTGATCTATACCGGCCGGCCGAAATCCGTCGGCATCGGCAACAGTCTGGCCGCGACAGTGGAGATTGCCGGCATCCGCATTCCCGGCAATCAGGCGCTGACCATGGTGGTCGCCGCCGGGCTGCTCGCCGGGCTGGTGCTGTTCCTGAAGAAAACGCCGCTGGGCATCCAGATGCGCGCGGCGGCCGAGAACTTTCAGATGGCCCGGCTGATGGGCGTCAGGGCCAACCGCGTCATTGCCGTGGCCTTTGCGCTGAGCGGGCTGATGGCCGGGGCGGTGTCGCTGCTGCTGGTGGTGCAGACCGGCACGCTCGATGTGCGCATGGGCCTGATGCCGGTGATCTTCGCCTTCTTCGCCACGGTGATCGGCGGCATGGGCTCGCTCGCCGGCGCAGCGCTCGGCGGCTTCGTGGTCGGCTTCATCAGCGTGCTGCTGCAGGCTTTCCTGCCGGCGGAACTGCGCGCCTTCCGCGATGCCGGCGTGTTCGGTCTGGTCATCCTCATCCTTCTCGTCCGCCCGCAGGGGCTCATTGTCAACCGGGCCGCGCGGGAGCGGGTCTGATGGGGACACAGCCGATGGAAGGCGAAAACAGGACGCCGCTGCAACGGGCTCTGGCGGCGTGGTTTCCGGTGCTGGTGCTGGTCGTGCCGCTGGCCGCCGCGGCCCTGCTGGCCGATCTGTTCGGCTCCGTGCTCACTCAGCGTGCCGTCATCGAGGCGCTGATCCGCATCGTGGTGGTGGTCGGGCTCTATGTGTTCACCGGCAATTCCGGGGTCATCTCGTTCGGCAGCGTCACCTTCATGGCCGTTGCCGCCTATGCGGCCGGCTGGCAGACCTGCTGCACGCTGCTGAAGCCGATCACCATGCCTGGCCTGCCGCCCTTTCTGCGCGATCAGGCGATTGCGCTGCTGCCGGCGGCGATCGCCTCGGTCGGCCTTGCCACGGCGGCTGCGCTGCTCACCGGGCTGGTGCTGATGCGCATGAGCGGGCTGGCCGCCTCCATCTCCACGCTGGCGGTGCTGTTCATCGTCAACGTCGTCTATTCCAACTGGGACAGCGTCACCATGGGCACCGCCTCCATGGTGGGCCTGCCGCGCTATGTCACGGTGTGGGTGGCGTTCGGGGCGGCGGCGGCGGCGATCCTCGCGGCGTGGCTGTTCCAGCGCTCCGCCCGCGGCCTGCTGCTGCGGGCAACGCGGGCCGACGAGGTGGCGGCGGCCGCCTGCGGGGTGTCCCTTTACCGGGCGCGGCTGCTGGCCTTCACGCTCTCCGGTGCGCTGATGGGGCTTGGCGGCGTGCTGACGGCGCACTTTCTCGGCACCGTTTCCATCAACGCCTTCTTCCTCAAGCTCACCTTTCTGGCGCTTGCCATGCTGGTGGTGGGCGGCATGGGCAGCCTTGCCGGCGCGGTGGTGGGGGCGGTGGCTGTCAGCCTCATCATCGAGCTGTTCCGGCGGCTGGAAGGCGGCGTGGAAATTGCCGGGCAGGGGCTGTCGCTGCCGGCCGGCACGCAGGAACTGGTGCTGGCGGCGGCGGTGCTGGTCATTCTGATCTTCCGCAAGGAGGGGATTATGGGGGGGCGCGAGTTCCAATGGCCTCGGATCAAAGGCAAGACTACCGGCACGGCTATGCACGTTGCAGGAGAATCTGAGCCATGAGTCGCGTCTTTTCTGTCGCTCCGCGCGCGGAGGCGGAATACAGCGCCGCGAAACTCGACAATCGCATGCTGTCCGATCAGGTGGCGACCTTCCTGATCCGCGAGATCATGTTCGGCAAGCTGCGGCAGGGCCAGCGCATCAACGAGGCGGAACTGGCCCGCCACCTCGGCATCAGCCGCAACCCGATCCGCGAGGCGGTGCGGCGGCTGGAGGAACGCGGCGTGCTGGTTTCCGCCCCCCGGCGCGGCACCTTCGTGCGCAGCTTCTCCAAGAAGGACATCGACGACATCTTCTCCTTCCGCCTGCTGGTGGAGAACTTCGCGCTGGAACAGGGTCTGGCGCGGATGAGCGACATCGATCTGGCGGAGATCGCCGCCTATGTCGGCGCGATGGAGCAGGCGGCGCGCGACAACGACGAACAGGCGCTGGTCGAGGGCGATCTCGCCTTCCACCTGCGCATCTGCAAGCTCTCCGACAATCACCAGACGCTGCACGCCTTTCTCAACATCCAGGCGGAACTGCAGCTGCTGATCACCATGGCCGAGCAGCGCTTCGAGTCGCTGGAGGCGGCGGCGGCCGATCACTGGCCGGTCGTGGAGGCGCTGGCCACCCGCGAACTCGCCCGCGCCACCGCGGCGCTGCGCGAACACATCCTCGATTCCTGGCGCCGTCTGGCCGAGGCCTACGAGCGGCAGGAAAACCTGATCTCCCCCCGACAAAAGCCAGACTGAAAGGACCGCGGCCGTGAGCACAATCATCGGCATCGATATCGGCGGAACGTTCACGGACTTCGTCGCCTACGATTCCGAAGCCGGACGGATCGAGAACTGGAAGAACCTCACCACGCCGGCCGATCCCATCTCCGGGGTCATGGAAGGCCTGTCGAAGGTTCCCGATCTGGCCGGTGTCGACAAGGTTCGCCTTGGCACCACCATCGCCACCAATGCGCTGCTCACCCGGCGCGGCGCCCGGGTGGCCTATGTGACGACGAAGGGCTTCCGCGACGTGCCCTTCATCCAGCGCGGCGACCGCCGCAGCCACTACGATATCACCTGGATCAAGACCCGCCCGCTGGTGGCGCGTGCCGACTGCTTCGAGGTGGATGAGCGCCTGACGGCGAAGGGCGAGGTTCTGACGCCGCTCGACGAGGCGGCAGTGCGCGAGCTGGCCGCCCGCATCCGCGCCGACGGCGGCATCGAGGCCGTGGCCATCTGCACGCTGTTTTCCTATATCGATCCGGCCCATGAGGCGCGCATCCGCGAGATTCTGGCGGAGGAGCTGCCCGGCCTGCCGATTTCCGTCTCCTATGACGTGCTGCCGAAGTGGAAGGAATACGACCGCGCCTCCACCACCATTGCCGATGCCTATCTGAAGCCGGTCGTCTCCAAGAACTTCCACCGCATGCAGGCCCGCTTTGCCGAAGTCGGCATCGGCGACCGCGTCGGCGTCATCAAGTCCAACGGCGGGGAATCGACGCTGGAAGGGGCGGCGGCGGCCCCGGTGCAGATGACGCTTTCCGGCCCGACCGGGGCGGCGGTCGGCACCCGCGTGCTGTCGGAGCTGACCGGCATTCCCAATCTCGTCGTGTTCGACATGGGCGGCACCTCCACCGACTGTTCCACGGTGGCCGACAGCAAGGAGCATGTCACCACCAGCTTCGAGATCGAGTGGGGCATTCCGATCCAGATCCCGATGATCGACATTCACACCATCGGCGCCGGCGGCGGCTCGATCGCGTGGATCGACAAGGGCGGCATGCTGCGCATGGGGCCGCAGTCGGCCGGCGCGGCGCCGGGACCGGCCTGCTATGGCCGCGGCGGCACGGAAGCGACGGTGACGGATGCCAACGTCGTGCTCGGCCGCATCAGCCCGGACAACTTCCTCGGCGGGCGCATGAAGCTCGACGAGGCGGCGGCCCGTGCCGCGGTGGGGCGCATCGCCGAAAAGCTCGCCATGAGCGTGGATGACTGCGCCTTCGCCATGGTGCAGATCGCCAACAACAACATGCTGGGGGCGCTGCGCGCGGTGCTGCTGCAGCGCGGCCTCGACCCGCGCGATTTCACCCTCGTCGCCTCCGGCGGCGCCGGGCCGGTGCATGTGTGCGATCTGATGGAGATCTCGGGCATTCCGCAGGGGCTGGTGCCGAACTATCCGGGGCAGTTCTCCGCCTTCGGCTTCATCATGACCGACGCCCGCGTCGACCGGCACCGTACGGTGCAGCAGGTCTCGCGCGCCTTCGACGGCGAGCGCGCCACCCGTGCCATGACGGAACTCGTGACCGGGGCCATCGCGGAACTGAAGCAGCAGGGCTACGAGGAGCGCATCGAAATCCACCGCTCCATTGAGGCGCGCTATTTCGGCCAGAACCACGAACTGGAACTGTCGTTCCCCGGCAATGTGTTCGACGCGGCGTCCATCGCCGACATGTGGGCGCGGTTCCACCGCGAGCATGAGGCCCGCTTCGGTTTCTCCATTCCCGGCGAGACCATCGAAACGGTGAACCTGAAGGTGGTGGCGGTTGCGGTTTCCGAGAAGCCGGCGCTGCGCGAGCTGCCGGAGACCGAGGCCGTGCCGCACCCGACCGGCCGCCGCCGCGTGCGCTATGCCGACGGCTGGCACGAGGTGCCGGTGTTCGACCGCGATGCGCTGCGCCGCAACGACCGCATCCACGGTCCGGCGGTCATCGAGGAAAGCGCCTCCGTCACCATCCTGCAGCCCGGCCAGCACCTGACGGTGGACCGGCTCGGCAATCTCATTCTGGCCTGAGGAGTGAATCGCGATGGATTTCGTCACGATGAATATTCTCGACTCGGCAATGGTCTCCCTGTGCCGCGAGATGGGCATCACGCTGATGAAGACGTCCTATTCGACGATCTTCAACGAAGCGCTGGACTTTACGTGCGGCCTTGCCGACATGAACGGCGACATGATCGCCGTGGCCGATTATTGCCCGGCGCAGATCGGCGGCATGCCGCTGCTCATCAAGTCGTGCCTGAAGGAGATCCCGCCCTCCGAGATCGAGGAGGGCGATGTCATCCTGCATAACGACCCCTATCGCGGCGGCCTGCACACGCCCGAGCACACCTTCTTCAAGCCGATCTTCGTGGAAGGTGAGCTGATGGGCTTTGCGGTGGCCATCGGCCACATCGCCGAGGTCGGCGGTATGGCGCCCGGCGGCTTCTGCGGCGAGGCGACGGAGATCTTCCACGAAGGCATCCGCATTCCGCCGGTGAAAATCGTCAAGGCAGGCAAGGATAATATCGAGGTCTGGAAGCTGCTGCTTGCCAACGTGCGCACGCCGCGCGTCAACTACGGCGACCTCAAGGCGCTGATCGCTGCCGTCGATCTCGGCGAAAAGCAGATGCGTGCGCTTTACCTGAAATATGGCAAGGACAAGATCCGCGAAACCGTGGCCGATCTGCTGCTTTATTCGGAGCGGCGCATGCGGGCGGAACTGGAGGCGATTCCGGACGGCATCTATGCTTTCCACGATTATCTGGAAAGCGACGGTATCGACCCGGACAAGCACTACAGGATTCAGGTGGAAGTGCACAAGAAGGGCGGGCACATCGTGGTCGATTACCACGGCTCCGCCCCGCAGGTGGCCGGCCCCATCAACGCCACGCTGGGCGTTGCCACCTCGGCCGCCTACAACGCCGTGCTGCACATGACGGATCCGACCATTCCGCGCAATTCGGGCTGCTTCCGCCCCATTGAGGTGATGGCTCCGCCCGGCAGCATCGTCAACGTCAACTTCCCGGCGCCGGAGGTGGGCGGCAACACCGAGACCCATCCGCGCATCGTCGGCACCATTCTGGGCGCCATGGCCGGCGCCCTGCCGGACCGGGTGATGGCGGCGGAAGGGGCGACCCACTGCAACTTCGTGTTCGGCGGCGTCGATGCCGGCACCGGCGAATATTTCGCCTGCTACGATCTGGAAGCGGTGGGCTGGGGCGGCCGCGCCTTTGCTGATGGCAACGATGCGGTCGATTCCATCAACGGCAACTGCCGCATCACGCCGACGGAAGTTTATGAGACGCGCTTCCCCTGGCTGGTGGAAAGCCTCGCCTTCAACGTGGATTCCTGCGGCGCGGGCGAGCATCGCGGTGGTGTCGGCTACACCAAGCAGATGCTGTGCCTCAACGACGAGATCATCTGCTCGCAGATGACCGACCGGCACCTGCTGGCGCCGTGGGGCCTTGAGGGCGGTCTTGAGGGCGGCTGCGGCGCCACCCTCGTCATGAAAGCCGGCCGCGACGACTGGCAGACCATGCGTCAGGCTTATGGCAAGGCCTCCACCAGCCGCTATTCCAACGTGGCGATCCGCAAGGGCGACCGCGTGCGGCTGGTGACGCCCGGCGGCGGCGGCTACGGCGACCCGGCAAAGCGGGACAAGGCGGCCGTCGCCCGCGACGTGAAGGAAGGCTACATCAGCCGCACCGCGGCGGAAACGTTCTACGGCTACCGGGAGGGCTGAGACATGAAGTTCTCGCAGAACGGCTTCTATATCGAAAGCTACAGCAAGTGCCCGAACTGCGGCCGGCTGATGTATGAAAACGACGCCGCCGACAGGGAAGGTCAGGTGACGTTCGAGGGCGAGACTTATTGTTCCGCCCGCTGCGTCGACTGGAAGGTGGACCGCGACATCCGTCACGGCCTGCGCAGCGCCTGAAGAACCGGCCGCCCGGCCGGCCCGCGCAGGCGGGCGGATGCGGCCGGGCGGCCCCTCTCACCCCGCTCAACAAGAAGGCGATGCGGCCCGGCCGCCGGACGAGGGTCCGGCGCAAGGCGCCGTCATGCCCGGAGAGACCCGATGACCACCAACGCCGACCTGACCGAACGCCGCATCGCGGCGATCCCGAGCGCGCTGTCGCGCCATCTCGACGTGTTCATTGCCCGCGCCGAGAACGCCGAGCTCTGGGACATCGAGGGCAACCGCTACATCGACTTCGCCTCCGGCATCGCCGTCACCAACACCGGCCACCGCCATCCCAAAGTCATCGAGCGGGTGCGCCGTCAGCTCGACTGCGTGACCCACACCTCGTTCCAGACCACGCCCTATGCCGATTATGTGACGGTGTGCGAGCGGCTCAACGACCTGGTGCCGGGCGATTTTCCCAAGAAGACCTACCTCGTCTCCACCGGGGCGGAAGCCATCGAGAACGCGGTGAAGATCGCCCGCGCGGCAACGGGGCGGCAGGCTTTCGTGGCGTTCGGCGGCGCCTTCCACGGCCGCACGCTGATGGCCACCACGCTGACCGGCAAGTCGGTGCCCTACAAGCACGGCTTCGGTCCGCTGGTGCCGGATGTGTGGCATGTGCCCTATCCGGTCGCTTATCGCGGTCTTTCCAGCGCCGATGCGCTGGCGGCGCTGGAAACCCTGTTCCGCACCGAACTGCACCCCTCGCGGGTGGCCGGCATCGTGGTGGAGCCGGTGCAGGGCGAGGGCGGGTTCAACCCCGCGCCGGCGGATTTCCTGCAGGCGCTGCGCCGTATCTGCGACGAGCACGGCATTCTGCTGATCGTGGATGAAATTCAGACCGGCTTTGCCCGCACCGGCCGGATGTTCGCCATCGAGCACGCCGGCATCGCGGCCGACCTGATGACGCTGGCCAAAGGGCTGGGCGGCGGCTTTCCCATTGCCGCCGTCACCGGCCGCGCCGACGTGATGGAAAAGGTGCCGCCGGGCGGCATCGGCGGCACCTTTGCCGGCAATCCGCTGTCGTGTGCCGCTGCGCTGGCGGTGCTTGACGTGATTGCCGAGGAAAAGCTGGTGGAGCGGGCGGCGGTCATCGGCGAGCGGCTGTCGGCCACGCTCGGCCAGTGGCAGCGCTCCAATGCCTTCGCCTGCATCGGCGATGTGCGCGGGCTCGGCTCCATGGTGGCGTTCGAGCTGGTGCACGACCGCGACCCCGGCCGCCCCTGGCCGGAACTGACGAAGCGGCTGACGCAGATTGCGGCCGGCCGCGGCCTCGTGCTGCTGAGCTGCGGCGTCTACGGCAACGTCATCCGCGTTCTGGCGCCGCTGACGATTTCGGATGCGCTGCTGGATGAGGGACTGTCGGTTCTGCGGCAGAGCCTGGAGGCGGCCCTGAAGGAGATGGAGCCGGTCTGAGCCGGCCTCACGGCAGCGACACGGCGGCGGGGGATGGCTCCGCCGCCGGGGCCTCGCGTGCGGGGCGGTGCGCCGGCCCGTCCTCGCCGAGGCGCGCCAGCCAGATCACCGGCATGAGCCCGAATGCGATGATGGCCATGGCCGCAATCGCGCCTTCCTCGTAGGTGCCGCGGGCGGCCTCGCCGTAAAGGTGGGTGGCCAGAGTCTCGAAGTTCATCGGCCGCAGCAGCAGCGTGGCCGGCAGTTCCTTCATGCAGTCCACGAACACCAGCAGCGCGGCGGAGGCGAGCGCCGGCGTGATGAGCGGCAGGTGGATGCGCATGAGCGTGGTGCGGCCGGAGGCGCCGAGCGTGCGGGCGGCGTGGTCGAGCGAAACCGGCAGCCGGGCGAAACCGGCGTCGATGCCGCCGGCGGCGATGGCGAGGAAGCGGGCGACGTAGGCATAGAGAATGGCGAACAGCGAGCCGGAGAAGATGAGGCCGGTCGTGACGCCCGCGAACGTTTCCGCCAGCAGGCCGGCGGCGCGGTCGAGGGCGGCAAGCGGCAGCATGAGCCCGATGGCCAGCACGGTGCCCGGCACGGCATAGCCGAGGCTGGCAACGCGCAGCATGAGCCCGGCCGCCGCACCGCGCGTGCTGCGCGCCGCGTGGGCCACAACGAGGCCGAGCGCCAGCGTGGCCACGGTCGCCAGCCCCGCCACCATCACCGTGTTGCCGGCCTCGCGGACGAGATCGCCGCTGATGCCGGAAAAGCGGATGCGGACGAACGCCTCGTGGCCGAGATAGAGCGCGGGGGCGGCAAAGCCGATGGCCGGCGGCAGGAAGACCGCCACCGCCGCCGCCCAGCCGCGCGCGCCGGAAAGCCGGCGGCGGGACAGCCGGCGGCTGCGCTGCGCGCCGGCAGCGTGGCTCTGGCGGCGGCGGGCATAGCGCTCCAGCGCCACGAGGCCGACGACGACCGCCAGCGCCGCAAGGGCGATCTGCGCCGCGCCCGGCAGGCTCGCCCGGTTCACCCAGGTGGAATAGATCGAGACGGTCAGCGTCTGCACGCCGAGAAATTCCGAGGCGCCGATGTCGTTCATGGTCTCCATCAGCGCCAGCGCGGCGCCGACGGCCAGTGCCGGGCGGGCCTGCGGCAGCGCCACGCGGAAGAACAGCGCAAACGGGCCGGCCCCCAGCAGGCGGGCGGCCTCCACCATGTTCGCCGCCTGCATCAGGAACATCGCGCGCGCCGGCAGGTAGACATAGGGATAGAGCACGAAGCCGATGACCAGCACCGCCCCCCACAGCGAGCGCAGGTCCGGCAGGCGGTGTGCGCGCATGAACTCGCGCCCCAGCACAGCGCGCAGCGCCGACTGCACCGGGCCGATGGGGTGCAGGATGTCGAGATAGGCGAAGGCGACGATGTAGGTCGGCACGGCCAGCGGCATCAAAAGCGCCCACACGGCGACACGCCGGCCGGGAAAGTCATAGGCCGTCACCAGCCAGGCCGCGGGCGCGCCGATGGCCACGGTGAGGAGGCCGACCCCGGCCATCAGCAGCGCGGTGTCGGTGATGGCCGCCGGCAGCACATAGGCGGCCAGATGCGGCCACAGATCGCCCGAGCCCTGCGCCGCGATCATCGCCAGCGCGGCGACCGGCGCCAGCGCGAGCAGCGCAACCAGCCCCGCCGCCGCCAGTGACGGCCTTCCGCCCGCCGGGCGGCGGGCGCGGGGCGCGGGGGCGGAACCGGCAGCGGACGACATGGCGCGAAGCCTTCCGGAAGAAAGCCCGGCGCGGCGCCGGACGGTTGCACGAAGGGCGCCGCGGGCCGTGCGGCCCGCGACGCCCGCGGTTCGTTCTGTCCGGCCGGCCTCAGTTATCGAAGCCGGTCTGGTCCACCAGCCGGCTGGCCGCGGCGCGGTAGCGGGCGATGTCGGCAAGCTGCGACGGCTCCACCTTCAGCGGTCCGAACGCGGCGATGATGGGATCGGCCGGCACCCCGGCGCGCACCGGATATTCGAAGTTCGCCTCGGCATAGATCTTCTGGGCCTCCGGCGAGACCAGATAATCGAGGAACTTCACGGCGTTGTCGCGGTTCGGCGCATGAGCGGCCACCGCGGCGCCGGAGATGTTGACCTGCGTGCCGCCGTTCTCGAACGTGGGCAGCAGAACCTCGATGGCCTCGCCCCACTTCACCTGCTCCGGTCCGCCCTTGCCGGACCGCATCAGGCCGACATAGTACGAGTTGGCAAGACCGAGGTCGCAGATGTCGCCGAGGATGTCGCGGGCGACGTCGCGGTCGCCGCCGGCAGCCTTGCGGGCCAGATTGGCCTTCACGCCCTCAAGCCAGGCGCGGGTCTTCTCCTCGCCGTCACGGGCGATCATGGTGGCGATGAGGGCGGTGTTGTAGGGGTGCTTGCCGGAGCGGATGCACACCTTGCCCTTCCACTTCGGCTCGGCCAGCTCTTCGTAATGGAAGCTCTTCAGGTCGCCGAGCCGCTCTTTGGAGGCGTAGAGCACGCGGGCGCGCAGCGACAGCGCATACCAGTTGCCGGCGGGATCGCGCAGGTTGGCGGGCACGGCCTCGTCGAGGGCGGCCGACTTCACCGGCTGCGTGACGCCCTTGTCGACCAGATCGGCGAGGTTGCCGAAATCGACCGTCATCAGCAGGTCGGCCGGCGACTTGTCGCCCTCGCTGGCCACGCGCTCCGGCAGGCCTTCCTTGACGAACACCGTGTTGACCGCGATGCCGGTGTCCTTCGTGAAGGCCTCGATCAGCGGCCGGATGAGGCCCGGCTCGCGGGTGGTGTAGAGGTTGACCTCGCCGCCGGCCAGCGCGCTTCCGGCCGTGAGCGTTGCGGCCAGCGCGCCGAGGGCGAGGCGGGCCATGGTAAGGCGGGCGAGGCGGGCGATCCGGCGGGGCGGGGGAACAGTCTGCATGGAGCTCTCCGTCGTCGTCAGGAAGCCCTGCAAAGACCGCAGTTTTTTCAGAAAATCAAGAAAAATCAGCAATTTAGAAGAGTTCGAAACGGCTGCTGGCCGTTACGGCGCCCTGGTCTGGCCGTCGGCACCGAACTGGCTGAGATAGGCCATCAGGTCAGCGATGTCCTGATCCTTGCGCAGCGGCGGCGTGATCATCTTCGTGGTCGGGATCATCTTTCTGGCGCCGCGCAGCCATTCCGCCATGTGGGCCTCGTCCCAGCTGAAACCGGCGCCGGCGAGACCTTCCGAGAACGAATAGCCCGGCAGCTTGCCGGCCGGGCGGCCGATGACGCCGTTCAGTTCCGGCCCGATGCTGCTTTCCGCGTTCTCGCCGATCTGGTGGCACGACTTGCAGCGGTTGAACACCCGGGCCCCGGCCTCCGCATTGCCGGCGGGCAGCGGTGCGGCGTCCTCGGCCCGCGCGGTGCCGGCGAAAAGGGCCGCGGCGAGAAGGGCCGCAACAAGAAGGGGCGCGGCAGAGCGGCTCGCCGCAGGGGCGGGGAACAGGGCACGCATGGGCGATCCTCGGGGGCCGGGCAATGCCGGCAGGGCGGAAGACTGGAACCGTTCCGGATGCGCCTTCTTATCATCGCCGCGGGAGTGTGGGAACATGGCCGGCGGCAGCCCTGGCGGGCTTTTCGGCGCCCTGTTGCAGGTCTGCCTGCAGGTCTGCTTTCCGGCCGTTCTGCCGCGCGTTGCCTTGCCGGGCGGGGCTTTCTCGTCTACCACCACGGCGAACCTGTCCGCCGGCTCCGGCCGGCGCCCGCGCGGGCGGCCCGGGCTGCCCGTCTTCACCTGA
>NZ_DAISHT010000041.1:0-9720 GCF_036822375.1 Pseudoxanthobacter sp.
GAAAGCGACGGACCGACGATGGCAAAGACCAACGAGGCCACGATCATCAAGAAATATGCCAACCGGCGACTGTATAACACGGGTACAAGTACCTATGTTACGCTTGAAGATCTTGCCGAGATGGTCAAGAACGAGGAGGATTTCGTTGTCTTCGATGCCAAGTCGGGCGATGAGATAACCCGCTCTGTGCTGACGCAGATTATTTTTGAACAGGAAAGCAAGGGGCAGAATCTGCTGCCGATCTCGTTCCTGCGCCAGCTCATCCGTTTCTACGGCGATTCGATGCAGAATCTGGTGCCGAGCTATCTCGATTTCTCCATCTCGTCGCTGTCGCGCGAGCAGGAGCGGTTCCGCAACCACCTGTCGTCTGCCTTCGGCGCCACCGCCTTCGATGCGCTGGAGGATCAGGTGCGGCGCAACACCGAGATGTTCGAACGGGCAATGCGGATGTTCCTGCCGTTCGGCGCCAACGAAGGTGCACGCCCGGCGAGCAGCACGCCGGCGGCGGCCGAGGAGCCGCGCACCGGCGGCATCAGCGAGCTCGATGCCATGAAGCGGCAGCTGGCGGAGATGCAGAAGAAGATCGAGGCGATTGCGCCGGGCGCGGCCCCGCGCAAGCCCGACGAACAGTGATTTTTGCGGCGGGCGGCGCTGCGGCGGCAAGCCGGCCGCGCGCGCCCGCGCCTTGTCTTCCGGAGAGTTCCATGACCGACCTGACCCTTGCGGCGGCCACCAGAATGGTGGAAGCCGGCTTTGAACGCGCGGCCGAACTGAAGCTGAAGCCGGTGGCCATTGCCGTGCTCGATGCCGGCGGCCAGCTCAAGACCTTTGCCCGGCAGGATGCCCCGGCGCTGCTGCGCGCCGATATCGCCATCGGCAAGGCGTTCGGTGCGCTGGCTGTGGGGCAGGGCACCCGCTGGCTCAACCGCACGGCGCTGGAGCGGCCGCATTTCATGCTGGGCCTCGAAGGCGTCTCGCGCGGGCGCATCGTGCCGGTCATCGGCGGGGTGCTGATCCGCGATGCCGCGGGCCACGTCATCGGTGCGGTCGGCGTGTCGGGCGACCTGTCGGAAAACGACGAGGCGTGCGCCATCGCCGGCATTGAGGCGGCGGGTTTCGTGGCCGATCCCGGGGCGTGAGGCGGCGACACGCCGCGCCCCGTTTCCTTCTTCCTGCAGGACTTTTCCCCCATGCTTTTCGCCGTTACCTGTTTCGACAAGCCCGATGCCCTGCCGGCGCGGCTTTCCGCGCGTCCGGCCCATCTCGAATGGATCGATGCAAACAAGGCGCAGATTCGTCTGGCCGGCCCGCTCTTGGACCCGAAGGGCGAAAATCCGCTCGGCTCGCTGCTGGTGGTCGAAGCCGGCGATCTGGCGGCAGCCGAGAGCCTTCTGGCTGGCGACCCCTACCGCGCCGCCGGGGTGTTTGCGGAAGTTGAAGTGCGCCCCTGGCGCATGACGGTGAACACGCTCTGACCGGCCGGAGAGCGCGGGACGCAGGATCATGGCGCACTGGCTTTACAAGTCCGAGCCCTTCAAGTGGTCGTGGGCCGATCAGGTGGCCGCGGCCGGCAAGGGCACCCACTGGGACGGCGTGCGCAACCACGCCGCCAAGAACAACCTGCTGGCCATGCGCCTCGGCGACACCGGCTTCTTCTACCACTCCAACGAGGGCAAGGAGATCGTCGGCATCGTGGAGGTGATCCGCGAGGCCTATCCCGACCCCTCCGACCCCACCGGAAAATTCGTGATGGTGGATCTGAAGGCGGTGGCGCCGCTGCCGAAGCCGGTCACGCTGGCAACCATCAAGGCCACGCCGGCCCTCGCCGAAATGGCGCTGATGAAATATGCGCGCCTGTCCGTGCAGCCGGTGCGCGACACGGAATGGGCGCTGGTGCTGGCAATGGCCGGCGCCCCGGCGGGAGCCTTTTCCGCATGACAGCCGCCCCTGCCGGCGACAGCGAGCTGGCTCGTTTCGCAGCCCGCGACCCGGCGGGGTTCATCCGCGCCAACACCACGCTCACGGCCCCCTCGCTGGTGCCGGAGGTGCGCCTGCATCTGGCCGACGAGGCGATGGACCTGTGGGCCCGCACCGAGGATGTGCTGGAGACCGTGGGCCTGCCGCCGCCCTACTGGGCGTTCGCGTGGGCCGGTGGGCAGGCGCTGGCGCGCTATCTGCTCGATAACCCCGCGCTGGTGGCCGGCCGCCGGGTGCTGGATTTCGCCACCGGCTCCGGCATCGTGGCGGTGGCGGCGCTGAAGTGCGGGGCCGCCCATGTGCTGGCGACCGAGATCGATCCCTTTGCCCGCGAAGCCGCGCGCCTCAACGCCGCCGCGAATGGGGTCGAGGCCGGCCTGACCGTGTCCGGTGAGGACATGACGGCAGCCGCGCCCGGCCGGTTCGACATCGTGCTGGCGGGCGATGTGTTTTATGAGAAGCCCATGGCGGAGCGCGTCGGGGCGTGGCTGATGCGCGAGTGCGCGGCCGGCACCGTGGTTCTGGTCGGCGATCCCGGCCGCTCCTACCTGCCGAAAGAGCAGCTGGAGCCGGTGGCGGAGTTCCGCGTGCCGGTGCCGCGCGCCATCGAAGACAGCGAAATCAAGCACACCCGCATCTGGCGCTTTCGCCAGCCGGCCGCCTGAGCGGCCCGGTTTCTGCCCGGCTGCGAAGACGAGGGAACCGGCGGGTTGCAACCGCTTGCCGGGCGGGTTCATTGCGCGCAAGATACGACGAAAAGCTAAGGCTGCGCACCCCGCACCGCTGTGGACGGGCGGGCCGGGGGCGCCCATAATCCGTGCCTAATAAATCGGGATGCGGGCCACCGGACCGGCGCTTCGTCCGATCCTCCGGCAAGGCACTGCACACGGAGGAAGCGATGTCGATGCCGATGTTCGAGCCGGTCGTTGCGGTGCCGCCGGCCTTTGCCGCCCGGGCCCATGTCGATGCCGACCGCTATCAGGCGATGTACCGGCATTCGGTCGACGACCCGGAGAGCTTCTGGGGCGAGCACGGCCGGCGGCTCGACTGGCTGCGACCCTACAGCATCGTCAAGAACACCTCCTACGGCTACCCCGATGTCTCGATCCGCTGGTTCGAGGACGGCACCCTCAATGCGTGCCTGAACTGTGTCGACCGTCACGTTGCCGACCGGCCGGATCAGGTGGCCATCATCTGGGAGGGCGACGACCCCGCCGAGGGGCGTTCGATCACCTACCGCGAACTGAAGGACGAGGTGTGCCGCTTTGCCAACGTGCTGAAGGCCCACGGCGTGAAGCGCGGCGACCGGGTGACGCTCTATCTGCCGATGATCCCGGAAGCGGCCTTTGCGATGCTCGCCTGCGCGCGCATCGGGGCCATTCATTCGGTGGTGTTCGGCGGCTTCTCGCCGGATGCGCTGGCCGGTCGCATCGCGGATTGCGGCTCGCAGGTGGTCGTCACCGCCGACGAGAGCATGCGCGGCGGCCGCCGCGTGCCGCTGAAGGCCAATGTCGATGCCGCCCTTGCCCGGCTCGGCAGCGATGGCGCGGCGCCGGTGCGCACGGTTCTGGTGGTGCGCCGCACCGGCGGCGACATCGCCATGGAGCCGGGGCGCGATCTTTATTACGACACGGAGGCGGCGGCCGTTCCGGCGGAATGCCCGGCGGAGGAGATGAACGCGGAGGATCCGCTGTTCATTCTGTACACCTCCGGTTCGACCGGCACACCGAAGGGCGTGCTGCACACGACCGGCGGCTATCTGGTCTATGCGTCGATGACGCATCATTACATCTTCGACTACCAGCCCGGCGATATCTACTGGTGCACGGCCGATGTCGGCTGGGTGACGGGGCATTCCTACATCGTCTACGGCCCGCTTGCCAACGGCGCGACCACGCTGATGTTCGAGGGCATTCCCACCTATCCCGACAACGGCCGGCTGTGGCAGGTGATCGACCGGCACCGGGTCTCGATCTTCTACACCGCGCCGACGGCGATCCGCGCGCTGATGGCGGCGGGCGACGAGCCGGTGAAGGCTGCCTCGCGTGCCAGCCTGCGCCTGCTCGGTTCGGTCGGGGAGCCGATCAATCCGGAGGCCTGGAACTGGTATCACCGGGTGGTGGGCGAGGACCGCTGCCCGATCGTCGACACCTGGTGGCAGACCGAGACCGGCGGCATTCTCATCACGCCGCTGCCGGGGGCCACGCCGCTGAAGCCGGGCTCGGCCACGCGGCCGTTCTTCGGCGTGCAGCCGGCGCTGCTGGACCACGAGGGCAACGCGCTCGACGGGGCGGCGGAGGGCAATCTCGTCATCACCGATTCCTGGCCGGGGCAGATGCGCACGCTGTGGGGCGACCACAAGCGCTTCGTGGAAAGCTATTTCTCCACCTACAAGGGCACCTATTTCACCGGCGACGGCTGCCGGCGCGATGCCGACGGCTATTACTGGATCACCGGTCGCGTCGACGACGTGCTCAATGTTTCCGGCCATCGCATGGGCACGGCGGAAATCGAGTCGGCGCTCGCCTCCCACCCCAAGGTGTCGGAGGCCGCCGTTGTCGGCTTCCCGCACGATATCAAGGGGCAGGGCATCTATGCCTATGTGACGCTGATGACCGGGGTGGACGGCTGCGAGGCGCTGCGGCGCGAACTGGTGGCGTGGGTGCGCCGCGAGATCGGCCCCATTGCCTCGCCGGACCTCATCCAGTTTGCCCCCGGCCTGCCGAAAACCCGGTCCGGCAAGATCATGCGCCGCATCCTGCGCAAGATAGCCGAGGATCATTACGAGCAGCTTGGCGACATCTCCACGCTCGCCGACCCCGGCGTCGTCGCCGACCTGATCGAGCACCGCCAGAACCGGCAGGCAGCCTGACCGGGTGCGCGCCTCTCCGCCGGGTCATCACGATCTCGTGAAGACCCGGCGGGGCGCAAGGACGCGATGTGTGCCCCATGCACCATGGCCGGGCAGCCGGCCGCCGGGGTGGCCGGCGGCGAGCGAGGAGAGGGCCCGACCATGGAACCATCCGCGCGGGAGCCTGCGGGTTCTGCGGCCGGCGCGCCGCCGGCTGCAAAGACCCTGCGACCGGAGATTGCCGAGCCATGGCACAGCGAGCCCGCCCACCGGGTGCTGGAGCGGCTGGCCTCGGCACCGACCGGGCTCGATGCCGCCGAAGCCGGCCGCCGTCTGGACCGCTGGGGGCCGAACCGCCTGCCGGCGCAGGCCGCGCGCGGGCCGCTGCGGCGGTTTCTGGCGCAGTTCAACAACCTGCTGATTTATGCCCTGCTGGCGGCTGCAGCGCTGGCGATCGGCATCGGGCATTTTTCCGATGCCGCGGTGGTGCTGGCCGTGGTGGTGCTCAATGCGATCATCGGCTTCGTTCAGGAGGGGCGGGCGGAACGGGCGCTCGATGGCATCCGTGCCATGGTGGCGCCGGCGGCATCGGTGGTGCGCGGCGGCCAGCGGCTGACGGTGACGGCCGAGGCGGTGGTGCCGGGCGACATCGTTCTGCTGGAGGCCGGCGACCGGGTGCCCGCCGACGTGCGCCTGATCCGGGCGAGCCAGCTGCGGATCGACGAGGCGGTGCTGACGGGCGAATCCGTTCCGGTCGAGAAGGCGGCTGCCGCGGTGGCCGCCGGTGCCGTGCTGGGCGAGCGCAGTTCCATGGCCTATTCCGGCACCTTCGTGGCGGCCGGACAGGGCAGCAGCGTGGCCGTGGCCACGGGGGCGGCGACCGAACTCGGCCGCATCGGCACGCTGATCGGCGCGGTGGAGCCGCTGCGCACGCCGCTGGTGCGGCAGATGGATCATTTCGCCCGGCAGGTGACGCTGGCGGTGTTCGCGGTCTCGGTGCTGGTGTTCGCGTGGGCGGCGCTGAGCGGGCGCCACGGGCTGGACGAGGTGTTCATGGCCGTGGTCGGCCTGGCTGTGGCGGCCATCCCGGAAGGGCTGCCGGCGGTCATGACCATTGCGCTTGCGGTCGGCGTGCGCCGCATGGCGCGGCACAACGCCATCATCCGCCGGTTGCCGGCGGTGGAAACGCTGGGTGCGGTCTCCGTGATCTGCACCGACAAGACCGGGACGCTGACGCGCAACGAGATGACGGTCGCCGACGTGGTGACGGTGGCGGGCTGCTTCACCGTCTCCGGCAGCGGTTATGAGCCGGCGGGCGATATCTGCGACGCGGCCGGCCGGCCGGTGCCCGCGGCGGCCGATCCGGTGCTGGGGCCGCTCTGCCTCGCCGGGCTCGTGTGCAACGATGCCGGGCTGCGCACCGCCGGCACCGGTCCCGTGGTGGACGGCGATCCGATGGAAGGCGCGCTGGTGGTGCTGGCGCTGAAGGCGGGGCTGGACCCCGCGGCCGGCCGCGGCCGGCACCGGCGGCGCGACGAAATTCCCTTCGAGACCCGCCACCGCTACATGGCTACCTGCCACGACGACGGCGCCGGCGGCGCGGTGGTGTTCATCAAGGGCGCGCCCGAGCGGGTGCTGCAGATGTGCCCGGCGGCGCTGGGGCCGGACGGGCCGGTGGCGACCGATCCGGCCTTCTGGCTGGCCGCTGTGGAGCGGCTTGCCGCCGGCGGCGAGCGGGTCATCGCGCTGGCCCGTGCCCCGGCGCCGCGGCCGGGCAGCCGGCTGGCGCCGGCCGATCTGCAGGGCCGTGCCACGCTTCTCGGCCTTGTCGGCCTCATCGATCCGCCGCGGCCGGAGGCCGTTGCCGCGGTGGCTGAATGCCGGGCGGCGGGCATCGCCATCAAGATGATCACCGGCGACCACGCCGCCACCGCGCGGGCCGTGGCGATGCGGCTGGGGCTGGCCGACGATCCGCGCGTGCTGACCGGGCAGGATCTCGATCGCCTCGATCCGGGCGCGTTCGCGGCCGGCGCGCGGGCGGCCAGCGTGTTCGCGCGCACCACGCCGGAGCACAAGCTGCGTCTGGTGGAGGCGCTGCAGTCGGACGGGGCGATCATTGCCATGACCGGCGACGGCGTGAACGACGCACCGGCGCTGAAGCGGGCGGATGTCGGCGTGGCCATGGGCGCCAAGGGCTCGGAGGCGGCAAAGGAGGCGAGCGAGATGATCCTCGCCGACGATAACTTCGCCACCATCGTTGCCGCGGTGCGCGAGGGGCGAACGGTGTTCGACAACCTCACCAAGGTCATTGCCTGGACGCTGCCGACCAATGCCGGCGAGGGCTTCGTGGTGGTGGCGGCCCTGCTGCTCGGCGTGACGATGCCGATCACGCCGATTCAGATCCTGTGGGTCAACATGGTGACGGCGGTCGCCCTCGGCCTGACGCTGGCTTTCGAGCGCACCGAGCCCGGCACCATGCAGCGCGCGCCGCGCGCGGCGCAGGGGCAGATCCTCTCCGGCCGGCTGGCCTTCCGGGTGCTGTTCGTTTCGCTGCTGATGGCCGGGGGGGCGTTCGTGGCCTATGAACTGTCGCGCCGCGCCGGGCTGGACGTGCCGACGGCGCAGACCATGGTGGTCAACACCATCGTCGCCATCGAAATCGTCTATCTTTATTCGGTGCGCCACGTGCCGGGCAGCGGCCTGTCGCCGGCCGCGCTTGCCGGGCCGCGGGCGGTTTCCGCCGGTGTGGTCGTGACGCTGCTGGCGCAGGTTGCCTTCACGCACCTGCCGGCGATGAACGCGATTTTCGGCAGCCGCGCTCCGGACCCGGCCGAGGGGCTGATCGTGGTGGCGATCGCGGCCGCGGTGCTGGTGGTGGTGGAAATCGAAAAGGCCGTTGCCCGCCGTCTCGGCTGTCGCTGAGACAGCGGCGGGCGGCGCTCAGATGGCATCGCCCCAGCCGCCGGCATGGTTGCAGGCCACGGCATGGGCGGCGATGAGGCCGGCGACGTGCGGGCCCTGCTCGATGCCGGCCATGTGGGCCGCGCCCGCAAGGATCTCCAGCCGGGCACCGGGAATGAGGGCGGCCGTGGCGGCCACCACCTCGGCCGGGGTCGAGCCGTCCTGATCGCCGGCGATGCACAGCACCGGCACGGCGATTTCGGCGGCGGCGGCGCGGTAATCGGCATCGCGCAGCGCCGCGCAGGTGGCGGCATAGCCGGCGGCCGGCGTGCGGGCCACCATGTTGCCCCAGCCGGCCACCGCATCCGGGTGGCGGGCGCGGAAGGCGGGCGAGAACCAGCGCGTCAGCACATTGGCCACCAGCGGCGCGACGCCGCCGGCCTCCACCTCGGCAATGCGGGCGTTCCACACCTCTTCGGTGCCGATGCGCGCGGCGGTGCAGGCCAGCACGAGGCCGGCCACGCGCTGCGGTGCGCGCTGGTAAAGACGCTGCACCACCAGACCGCCCACGGACAGCCCCACCGCCAGCACCCGGCGGATACCGAGATGGTCGAGCAGGCCGAGCAGGTCGTCGACATGATCGTCGATGCTCCACGGGCCGGGCGGGCAGTCCGACAGGCCATGGCCGCGCTTGTCGCAGACGATCACGCGGTGGCGGGTCGCAAGGTGCGGGGCGACCGTGGACCAGATCCGGAAATCGCTGCCGAGCGCGTTGACGAGCACGATGGCCGGGGCGCCTTCCGGTCCGCTCACGGCATGGTGCAGCACCACGTTTCCGATGCGGACGAAATCCATGGCAGGCCTCCCTCGCGTCGTTGTCCTGCTGCCGTGCGGCAGCGGTGCGCAATTGTTGTATCTGCGGTTATCGCCCTTGTCAGGCAACGGCGGACGTGATTTTGACAAAAAGCCGCGCGCCCCGGACACGCGGCGCGACGGTGCATGAAGAGCCCCGCGGGCCGGATGCCCGCCGGCCCGGGCGGGAGGCAAGATGGATATCGACCTGCTGCTGGCTGCCCCGCAGGGCAGCTATCTCGATGACGCTCTGGCGGCGCGTTTCACGGTCCACCGCCTCGATGCGGTGAAGGATCCGGTGGCGTTTTACCGCGATGTCGCGCCGCGCATCCGCGCCGTGGTCGCCGGCGGCAGCGGCTTTGCCGGAGAGGTGATGGCCCGCCTGCCGGCGCTGGAGATCGTTGCCGCCAACGCGGTCGGTTACGACCGCCTCGATCTGGATCAGGCCCGCCGCCGCGGTATCCGCATCACCAACACGCCGGACGTGCTGACCGACGACGTGGCCGACCTTGCCGTGGGGCTGATGCTGTCGGTGATCCGCCGCATTGCCGCCGCCGACCGCTTCGTGCGCGACGGCCGCTGGCACAACGGCGCGTTTGCGCTGACGGTTCCGGCTTCGGGACGGCATTATGGCCTTGTCGGCCTCGGTCGCATCGGGCGGGCGGTGGCGCGGCGGCTGGAGGGCTTCGGCGGCCGCATTTCCTACAGCGGGCCGCACCAGAAGGCCGATGTGCCTTATGGCTATTTCCGCACGCCGCTGGAACTGGCGCGGGCCTGCGACGTGCTCATTCTGTGCGCGCCGGCCACCGTTTCCACCCGGCATCTGGCCGATCAGGCGGTGCTCGATGCGCTCGGCCCTTCCGGCGTGCTGATCAACATTGCCCGCGGATCGCTGGTGGACGAGCACGCCCTGATCGATGCGCTGATCGAGGGGCGCATTGCCGGGGCGGGGCTGGACGTGTTCGAGAACGAGCCGCGGGTGCCGCTGGCGCTGCTGAGCCGCTCCAACGTGGTGGTCACGCCGCACATCGGCTCGGCCACCGTTTCCACCCGCCATGCCATGGCCGATCTGGTGCTGAGCAATCTGGAGGCATGGCGCACCGGGCGCCCGCTGCTGACGCCGGTGGTGTGATGACGCG
>NZ_DAISHT010000041.1:9820-21215 GCF_036822375.1 Pseudoxanthobacter sp.
CTGGAGGCATGGCGCACCGGGCGCCCGCTGCTGACGCCGGTGGTGTGATGACGCGCGTGGTGTGAAGCGCCGGGCGCCGGGTGCCTGTGGCCCCGGCGCTGCCGGCTGCAGAACGGCGGGATCAGCCGTTCTGGTCGCCGCTCTTGCGGCGCGGGCGGTAGGGGCCGCCGGCATCGCCGTCGCGCGGCTGCCGGGGGCCGCCGCGGCTGCCCTTGCCCGGCCCGCTCTTTCCGCTGCCGCCTTTGCCCGGTCCGCCTTTGCCGAAGGTCCGCGGCCGGCTCTTGCGCTCGGCGGCGACCGGGCTGAAATCGCCCTCCACCGCCTCGATCGGCAGGTCGTCGGGCGCCGTGTTCTTCAGGCTGTCGAGGAAGCCGGGCACGGCGCTCATTGCCACTTCGAAGGCGGTTTCGGCATCGAAGATGCGGATTGCGCCGATGGCATCCTTGGTCACGCTGCCGCGGCGGCAGATCAGCGGCAGCAGCCAGCGCGGATCGGCGCTGCGCCGGCGGCCGACCGGAATGCGGAACCACTGGCTGCCGGGGCGGCCATCCTCGGAAGGCGAAAAGCGGGCGCGCAGCGCCTGATCGCGCTTCACACGGCCCTCGCCCGGGTCTTCCACCTCTTCCGGCGCCGGCAGCCGGGCGCGGTAGATGCGCACCAGCGCGGCGGCAATGTGCTCGGGCGAATAGTGCTCCATCAGGGCGCGGCCGGCCGCGAGATCGTCCTCGCCGGGCTCGTCGGCCAGCACCGCATCGCGCAGCATGCGTTCATGGTCGAGGGCGCGGACGGCATCGGCCGAAGGCGGCGCCTCCCATTCCGGCGTGACGCCGGCGGCCGACAGCAGCATTTCCGCCTTGCGGCGCCGGTTCGGCGGCACCAGCAGCACGCTGACGCCCTTGCGCCCGGCGCGGCCGGTGCGGCCGCTGCGGTGCTGCAGGCTTTCCGCATCGTGCGGCAGCTCGGCATGAACCACCAGCCCGAGGCCCGGCAGATCGATGCCGCGCGCGGCGACATCCGTCGCCACGCAGACGCGGGCGCGGCCGTCGCGCAGCGCCTGAAGGGCCTGATTGCGCTCGTTCTGGCCGAGCTCGCCGGAAAGAGCGACCACGGAGAACTGCCGCTCCTGCAGCGTCGCCGTCAGGTGGCGCACGGTTTCGCGGGTGTTGCAGAACACGATGGCGCCGGGGGAATCGTAGAAGCGCAGCACGTTGACGACGACGTGCTCGGCCTCCTTGGCCACGATGCGGATGGCGCGATAATCGATATCGGCGTGGCCGCCCTCGGTGGTCGCCACCTCGATGCGCAGCGCATTGCGCTGATAGCGCGCGGCAAGCTGGGCAATGCCGCGCGGCATGGTGGCGGAGAACAGCAGCGTGTGCCGGTCTTCCGGCGTGGCGTCCAGCAGGAATTCCAGATCGTCGCGGAAGCCGAGATCGAGCATCTCGTCGGCTTCGTCCAGCACCACGGCCCGCAAGCCGGAGAGATCGATCTGGCCGCGTTCCAGATGGTCGCGCAGGCGGCCGGGCGTGCCGACGACAATGTGACTGCCGGCCGCCAGCAGGCGCTGCTCGCGCCGCGGATCCATGCCGCCGACGCAGGCTACGATGCGGGCGCCGGCCGGGCCATAGAGCCACGCCAGCTCGCGCTGCACCTGAAGCGCCAGTTCGCGCGTCGGCGCGATGACGAGGGCCAGCGGCGCGCCGGCGGCGCCGAGCGGCGGCTCGTCATCGCTGAGCAGCGTGCGGGCAATGGCCAGACCGTAGGCCACGGTCTTGCCGGAGCCGGTCTGTGCGGAAACCAGAAGGTCGCGGCCGGCAGCATCGCCGGTCAGCACGGCGGACTGCACGGGCGTGGGGCTGGTGTAGTCGCGCCCGGCGAGGGCGCGGGCAAGCGCCGGATGAAGGGTGGAAAAAGCCACTGAAGAAGCCTGTCTGGCGCGGGCGCCGGCCGGAGGGCGGCGCAGTGCGCGAAGAAAGCCGGCAATGACGAACGCCCGCCCGCGCGGGAGGGCGCGGCCGGACGAAGGCGATCCTTGACGGCGGAACGAGGCTCTCTTTTAGAAGAAAGCGATGCAAAGCGCCACCGGCTTGAGCCGCGGCAATGCGCTTGCGTGGCTTTTCTGCCGCAGAGCGCTCAGTCGGTCACGGCCGGATGGGCCGCGAGGAAGGCATCCACCTCGTCGCGGCGCGGCACGCCGGCCCGGCCGCCGAAGCGCGAGCACTTGATGGCCGCCACCGCGCAGGCAAAGCGCAGGGCGTCGCGCGGCTCCATCTTCTCCGCCAGCGCCAGCGCGAACGCGCCATGGAAGGTGTCGCCCGCCCCCAGCGTGTCGACCGCATGGATGGGGAACGAATGCATGCGGTGCACCTTGTCGCCTTCCAGCCACATCACGCCGCCGGAGCCGAGGGTAACGGCCAGAAACGCGCCGGTGGTGGCGCGCAGGGCCAGCAGGCCGCGGGTGGGGTCGTTGAGGCCGGAGGTGCCGCGCAGGCCCGGCGTGCCGAACACCACATGGCTCGCCGCCCGCAGCATCTGCGGCGCATCGCCCTCGGCCCGGTCGCCGTCGAGCACGCCCGGAATGCCGCGCTTCTTGGCCTCCAGCAGCAGCGGAATGGCCAGCGAGGGATAGCGGTCGTCGGTCAGCACCGCATCGACGCCGTCCACATAGGGCGCCGGATCGTCGATTTCCGGCGGCGCGACATGAGGCGGATGCCAGGTCAGGATGGTGCGCTCGCCCTCGCCGTCGACGATGGCCGAGCACACCGGCGACTCGCGGCCCGGAATGCGCAGAATCTTGGAGGTATCGACGCCCTCGGCGTTGAGGCCGCGCACGATCATCTCGCCGATCAGGTCGTCGCCGAGCGGGGCGAGCACCTGTGCCTTGCCGCCGAGGCGGATAACGGCGACAGCCGCATTGGCGCCGGAGCCGCCGCCGATGGAGGTGAAGTCGCGGGCCCGTCCCTTGGTGCCGCGTGCCGGCGTTGCATCGAACCGATAAATGAAGTCCTGCACGGCAGCACCGGCAACGAGGACGGTTGGCATCACTCTCTCCGCGTTTCTTGTCTCCGCGGGGATCTTATACACGGTGCGGTTTCGATTCCGACAGCCAATAAGCCCGCGGCCGGACCGGCCGGGCGGCACTGTTGTGCAATCGCCGCACTGCGACGGCGCACCGCAGCGAAGCCGCCCGACGGGCTTGCCGGCCGGGGGGGCTTCGGAGGATCCTGCGGCAAGCGCCGAATCGTGGTCTGCCGTCGCCGGGACGCGGCCGCCTGCGTCCGGCCCGACAACAACAAGATCGCCCGCCTTATCCGGCGGGACTGTGCAGCCGGGGTCCGCCATGCCGCATCCGCTCGTGTCCGTTGCCAGCGATGACGTTCTGCCGGCAGCCGCCGACGTGGTGGTGATCGGCGGCGGTATCATCGGCGTTTCGGCGGCGCTGTTTCTGGCCCGCGAGGGGCTGTCGGTCGCCGTAGTCGAGAAGGGGCGCATCGCGGCCGAGCAGTCGAGCCGCAACTGGGGCTGGGTGCGCCAGCAGGGCCGCGACCGGCGCGAGCTGGCGCTGATCGTGAAGAGCCTCGCCATATGGGATGAATTTCAGGCCACCCTCGGCCGCGACCTCGGTTTCCGCCGCACCGGCCTGCTGAGCCTGACGCGCGAGCGGGCCGAAATGGAACGCTGGCAGCGCTGGGCCGTGCGCGGCCGCGCCGCCGGCATCGCGGCGGTGGAGCTCTCCGCCTATGAGGCCGAGGCGACGCTGCCCGCCCACGGCCAGCCGTGGGTCGGCGGGCTGCTGACGCCGACGGACGGACGGGCGGAGCCCTCCGTCGCGGCGCCGGCCATTGCCGAGGCCGCCCGGCAGGCCGGCGCCAGCCTGCACCAGATGACGGCGGCCCGCGGTCTCCTCGTCAACGGCGGCCGGGTGGCCGGGGTGGTGACGGAACACGGCACCGTCGCCACCGGGGCGGTGCTGGTGGCGGCCGGGGCGTGGTCGTCGCTGTTCCTGCGCCACCACGGCATCCGCCTGCCGCAGCTCACCGTGCGCGAGACGGTGTCGCGCACCACGTCGGCGCTGGAGATCCTGCAGGGAGCCACGCTCAACGCCGGCCTGTGCCTGCGCCGCCGCCTCGACCGGGGCTATACGCTGACGCCGCGTTCCGACGCCAGCCACGACCTCGTGCCGGACAGCTTTCGCTTCTTCTTCGATTTCCTGCCGCTGTGGCGGCAGAACCTCGGCAGCGTCAGGCTGTCGTTCGGGGCGGAGTTCCGGGCGGCGTGGAAGCGCGACCGGGTGCGCCCGCCGACCGAAGTTTCCGCCTTCGAGATGCGGCGCATCAACGATCCGGCGCCGGATCGCCGGGTGGCTGCGAAGGTGCTGGCCGCCCTGCGGCAGGAGCGCCCGGAACTGGGCGAGATCGCCATTGCGGAAAGCTGGGGCGGGCGCATCGATGCCACGCCCGATCTGGTGCCGGTCATCGACCGTCCGGTGGAGGTTGCCGGACTGACGGTCGCCACCGGCTTCTCCGGCCACGGTTTCGGCATCGGCCCCGGGGCCGGGCGGCTTGCCGCCGACCTCGTCACCGGGGCGTCGCCGCTGGTCGATCCGGCGCCGTTCCGCCTGTCGCGCTTCGGCGGCGGGGTGCCGGTCTTTATCGACCCGGACGTGATCTGACATCGCCGCGGCATCGGCGTAAGATGGCATGAAACCTGCTGATGCCGGCGCGTGCCGGTGTCCGCGGCGCCGTTCTGCAGCATGACGGCGCCGGGCGCCGGCCGGTCTGCGCCGCAGGCGCGGGCATGCCGGACACACCGGAAAAGTCCCGCCACGCGGCCTTGAGCGCGGAGGGCGGCCGGATGGCCTGCCTGCCGGTTGCGGCGTTCCCCGGGCGGAGCTTCCCTGCGCCGGCGGGCGCCCGCGTGAATGCAATCGAAGGTTGCTGGCGCGGGGGCGGCCGGGGCCGGATAAAGATCCGCCATCGTTATGTGACGATCCGCGTTTTCTGACAACCCGCTGCGCTAGTGCATCAGCCACGGCCATCCTCCCCCGCTGGTGGCCGGAGTTTCGGAACCGAAAGCCATGTCCCTGACCCAGTCCGCGGCTGCTGCGCAGCCTTATCCGAACGTTCAGCTCTTCATCGACGGCGCATGGGGCCCGGCGGCCGAGGGGCGCACCATCGACGTGATCGATCCGGCGACCGAAGAGGTGATCGGCACCGTCGCTCACGCCACGAAGGTCGATCTGGACCGCGCGCTCGATGCCGTGAGCCGCGGCTTTGCGATCTGGCGCGCCACCGCGCCGACCGAGCGGGCGAAGATCATGCGCCGGGCGGCCGAGCTGCTGCGCGAGCGCAAGGAGAGCATCGCCGTTCTGATGACGCGCGAGCAGGGCAAGCCGGTGGCGCAGGCCGTGGGCGAAATTCTGGTGGCGGCCGAGGTGATCGAGTGGTTCGCCGAGGAGGCCCGCCGCACCTATGGTCAGATCATTCCGGCCCGCGCGCCGGGCGTGAACCAGCTCGTCTACAAGGTGCCGGTCGGCCCGGTGGCGGCGTTCACGCCGTGGAACTTCCCCATCAATCAGGTGGTGCGCAAGCTCTCCGCGGCGCTGTCGACCGGCTGCTCCATCATCGTCAAGGCACCGGAAGAAACCCCGGCTTCGCCGGCCGAGCTGATCCGCGCCTTCGTCGATGCCGGCGTGCCGGCGGGTGTGGTCAACCTCGTCTACGGCGTTCCGGCCGAGATCTCCGAATACCTGATCCCGCATCCGGTCATCCGCAAGATCTCGTTCACCGGCTCCACCCCCATCGGCAAGCAGCTCGCCGCGCTGGCCGGCCTGCACATGAAGCGGGCGACCATGGAACTCGGCGGCCATGCCCCGGTCATGGTGTTCGACGATGCCGACCTCGGCAAGGCGCTGTCGGTGATGGTGCCGACCAAGGTGCGCAATGCCGGTCAGGTGTGCGTTTCGCCCACCCGCTTCCTCGTGCAGGACGGCATCGCCGATGCTTTTACCGACGGCTTCGTGAAGGCTTTCAGCGCCACGAAGGTCGGTAACGGCCTCGACCCGGAAACCGGCATGGGCCCGCTCGCCAACCCGCGCCGCATTCCGGCCCTTGAGGCGCTGATCGAGGATGCCGTTGCCAAGGGCGCGGAACTGAAGACCGGCGGCCGGCGCATCGGCAACAAGGGCTATTTCTTCGAGCCGACCGTGCTGGCCAACGTGCCGGTGACGGCGCGGGTGATGAACGAGGAGCCGTTCGGCCCGCTCGCCATCATCAACCGCTTCTCCACGCTGGAGGATGCCGTGACCGAGGCCAACCGCCTGCCGTTCGGCCTGGCCTCCTACGCCTTCACCACCTCCACGGCGACCGCCACGGCCCTCGGCCAGCGCGTCGAAGCGGGCATGCTGACCATCAACCACAACGGCCTTGCCCTGCCGGAAGTGCCCTTCGGCGGCGTCAAGGATTCCGGTTATGGCACCGAAGGCGGCTCGGAGGCGGTCGAGGCCTATCTGGAAAGCCGTTTCGTGACGCAGGCCGGCTGACCGCCGGTCCGCCCGCCCTGAGACAGACGAAGCCGGCCGGAGGGTCTCCCCCTCCGGCCGGCTTTTTTTCGGGCTGGCCCCTCAGATGCGGCGGAAGACCGGGCTCTTCGGCTTTTCCGCCCCGTCCGCTCCGGTCAGGAAGCGTTCGGTGAAGATGTGCTTCTCAAACAGCCGCCCCTTCATGAGAGCGGCGATGGAAGCCTCGATCATCGGCGGCGGGCCGCAGAGATAGGCGGTCTGGCCCTCGAACAGGTCGTTGAACAGCCGCCCCGCTGCCTCGTGCACGAAGCCGCGCTCGCCGTTCCAGTCGCTGCCGGCCGGCTCGGCCGACAGCACCGGCACATAGGTGAAGTTGGGGTGGGCCGCGGCAAGCGCCCGGAATTCTGCCTCGCCGTAGAGGTCGGCCGCGGTGCGGACGCCGTGGATGAGGGTGATCGGATCGCTGTAGCCTTCCGCCAGCAGGTCGAGGATCATCGAGCGCGGCGAGGAGACGCCGGTGCCGCCGGCCAGAAACAGCAGCGGCCCGCCGCGCGACTTGCGCACGAAGAACCGGCCGTAGGGGGCGGAGAAGGTGAGGCTGTCGCCCTCCTTCAGCTTCTCGTGCAGGAAGCCGGTGCCGGCGCCGCCCGGCACCCGGCGCACCTGCAGCTCGATCACGCCTTTTTCGCCGGGCGGGTTGGCGATGGAGAAGGCGCGCGTGGAGCCTTCCACCCCCGGCAGCACCACGTTGACATATTGCCCCGGCTGGAACGGCACCTCAGCGTCGGTGACCAGCCGGATGCCTTTCACATCGTGGGTGAGATCGGTGATGGCCGCCACCCGGGCGGTGAAGTCGCGCACCGGAATGCGCTCCTGATCCGGGTCTTCGTCGATGTCGGCCTCAATGGTGACATCGCTCATCAGCCGCGCCGTGCAGGCGAGCGTCTTGCCCTCGTCGCGCTCGAAATCCATCAGGGCGAAGGGCGAGGCCTCGGCATGGTCGACCTCGCCGTCCACCACCTCCACCTTGCAGGTGCCGCACAGGCCGTGGCCGCAGGCGTGGGGCAGATAGATGCCGGCCCGGAGGCAGGCGGAAAGGATCGTCTGCCCCTCGGCCACCTCGATGGTCTCGCCGATCGGCTCGATGGTGAGTTCAAAACCCATCTGCCCCTCCTGTCCGCGGTCAGTTGCAGGTGCCGGCCCAGCCGTCGAGGCCGGGGGTCCAGAACCGGATGAGAGATTTGTGGTCGAGGCCGTTGGCTTCCAGCGAGGCTTCGAAATCGGGGCTGGCGCGCTCGCCGTCGATCATCCACTCCACCTTGTCCCACTCGATGCGGGCGGCATCGGGGTGCGCGGCATAGGTGGGGGCGATGACATCGCGGACGAGGGCGGCGAACGGCATCGACGGCGGCAGCGGGAAGGCAACGGCCGAGCAGAACGACAGGTGCTTTTCCCAGTGCACGTAGACCACGATGTTGCCGTGGAAATTGGCCTTCACATCGCGGGCTTCGATGAAATCGGCATAGTCGGGAACGATGGCGGTAACGGACATGACGCCTCCTTGCGCGCGCCCCGCGGGGGGGCGTGTGCGCCGGATCGGGTGGAAACAGGCGGAAGGGAAGCACGGGGCCGGGCGGGCGCGGCGGCCCGCCCGGCCGGCGGGTCAGGCTTTCTGGCGCACCTTGTCGGGGTGCCACTCGCTCCACAGCGCCTCGTCGGCCGAGCCGACATAGTCGCGGTTGTCGCCGTCCTTCAGGTGATACCAGTCGAGCACTTCCGGCACGGAGCCGCCGCCGCAATTGCCCTGGAAGATCTGGTGCACCGGCAGCCACGCCTGCACATACTTGTCCGGCTCGTCGCAGAAGATGTCGTGGCAGCCATCGGAGCAGAAGTGATAGCGCTCGCCCTTGTATTTGGTCGAGCGGAAGGCGATTTCCGTCGGCTTGCCGGGCTCCATGTAGGCCATCGGAATCTGGCAGACCTGACAGAGCTGCGGCAGGCCGGGGTTGTAGAACCGCTTGCCTTCCTTCTCCATCTCGCGCCACATCTCCCAGCGCGGGCGATAGTAACGGTCGAAGCTGTCGGGATATTTCTCCGACAGCCAGTCGAGGTGCTCGGCATCCGGCATCCAGGTGTGGAACGCCGCCGCGTGGCTGTACTGGTAGAAGATCGCCCAGTTCTGGTGCGAGATGTGATCGGCTTCCGCGGTGGCGATGTCGGAATATTTCGGCACGCGCAGGCCGTAACGGGCGAGGTCCTCAAACAGCGAGCCGCCGGCCTCGGTGTAGTAGATCGACCACGCTTCCTTCCACGACATGACCTTCTTCGGCAGCATATAGTCCATCATCATCGCGACGAGGGACAGCAGGCGGTAGCCGCGCCAGAACCACTTGTCGACCCACTTCTGCACGATGGGCAGATTGTCCGGGTGCTGCTCCAGCAGGAACTTGATGACCTCGATGCCGAGCGTCATGTGGCGGCTTTCGTCCGACTGGGCGGAGAAGCCGAAGGTCACGGTGGCCATGTCGCCGTTATAGGCCGCGCCCGACATGAACGGCACGAACAGCAGGTTCGTCAGCACATATTCGAAAGCGAAGCCGATCGCGATCATGAATTCGAACGGGCCGGCGGAGCGGGCATCGTCGAAGAACGACTTCGGCACCGAAAGATACCAAACGCGGTCATGCATGTGGCGGAACTCGGACAGGCCGCCGAAATACTTGTTGTAATGGCTGATGGTGTGAACCTGCGTCTGCAGGTGGCGCAGTTCGTCAAGCGACTGCATCTGAGCGGCCACGCGCGGGCCGACGCCGCGCATGTGGCGGCCGGTGAAGGCGAAGCCGCGGTGGGCCTGATATTCGCCGGGCGAAATGCCGGTCAGGAACAGCTTGATGGCGTTGGCATAGCGCGCATCCGACAGGCCGAGCTGGCCGTTGTTCTGGGCAAAGCTGTCGAGCACGGCATAGAGCTTGCGTTCCTTTTCCGCCTGGAACTTCCAGTAGGAGTCCATGGTCAGGCGGAACGGGTCCTCCCAGGCCGACCAGTCGCGGATCTTGATGCCCTCGAACCGGTCGTAGGGAAAGACGTCTTCCATCTTCTGGTAGCTCGTCTCCCAGTCCAGCCCGCGCGTCATGTGGGCATAGCGCTGCTTCAGACCCAGCTTCTTTGCGCTCATCGGGGTTTCCTCCTGTTGCCGCGGCTCTCGCGCGCCCGGCCGGGCGGGGGCCTGCGGTCGGAAAAGATCGGGTCTCAGCGACGCCAGCTCAGGGTGAAATGGTCGTCGTCTTCATCGAGGTTGCCGGCCATGGAGATGAGCACGAGCTGGATTGCCTGCGGGTCCCAGCTGCGGCCGAGGCGTTCCTCGACGGAGGCGCGGTTGACCACGATCTCCTGATCGCGGTCGAGCTTGACCGCGCCGGGCATGTTCATCACGCGCACGCCGGGATTGTCGGCCAGAATGGCTTCGATGACCGGGCGGGCGTCGTCGTTGTGCAGAAGGGTGATGGAGGCGACCTGCGCCATGGCAAATGTCCTTGTGCGGGTTCAGAGCGCGAGGCCGAGGGCCCGGGCACGGGTGCGGGCGGCATCGGCGGCCGTGGCGGCAACGGCGCCGTCGTTGTCGAGGCAGCCGGCAGCGAGCTGGCGGCCGGCGGCTTCCGCCCGGTCGATGGCCTCCGCGGCCCAGCCGCTCACCAGCGCCTTGTTCTGCGCATTCTCGGCGGCGACGACGCGGATGACGGCATCGGTCCAGCGGCCTTCCTCGGCCGCCCAGTCGGTCATGAACTCGGTCAGCATGGCGACCGGGATCGCCGCATCGGCCCACACCGCATCGAAGGCGCGGTAGGCCAGCGGACAGAGCACGGCGTTGATGCCGAGCGCCTGAATGACGAACAGGCGGAACCAGTCGCGCTCCACGAAGCTGTCTTCGATGAGGCGGCGAACGCCCTGCCAGGCGGCGTCTTCCATCCACACCTTGTGGGCAGCGTCGAGCGAGGTGCCGGTCTGGCCATCGAGCACGAGACCGATGCGGCTCACGATCTGCGCCATGCCGAGGTGGTCGCCGGAGGAGAAGATGCACGGCGCGGTGATCGCCGTGCCCCAGCCACGCTGGCAGATCTCCGTCATGTTCATGTTGGAGCCCCAGTGCAGATGGCGCAGCGGCAGCAGGGCGCGGCCGATGGCTTCGCGGGCGGCGGAGCTCGCCTTCTCGATCAGGCCGCGCTCTTCAACGAAGGTGAAGTTGCGGTCCACCGCCTGCTGCATGTTGGCGCGGGCGATGTTGTAGGTGGAATAATAGAACTGGCGCGGATCGAGCGGCTTGTACCAGTCCTGCATCGTCACCGCGGTCTTGCGGGTGTCGTAGACCCAGTATTGCGGCTCCCACAGCGGCTTGTAGTGGAAATTGTCGGTGGCCTGAACGTCGAGCACCGCTTCCTGATAACGGCTTGCCGGCTTGTCAGCGCCGAGCCGGCGGGCGACGTGGCCGAACGTCTGTCGCCGCGGCTCGAAGTCGAGGGTCTTGATCTGAATGCTCATAGGGCTGTGGCTCCTGAGGCGGAGGCTCGCGGGGCTGAGGCTCCGGGCGTGATTTCCGGGAGAACCGCCGGACGCGGACCCGAAGGCCGCGGCGGGCACAGATCGCCGGCGCCGGCCTTCGGCGGCCGGGCACGGAAGAGGCCGGTGCGGGGCCGGAGAGCGGCGGGGCGGCCAAAGCCATGCCGTCCGCGCCGGGCCCCGGGCGCACGGCTGGCTCTGCGATTTCCGGGGCGGACCGGAGTTTCCGGTCGCCGATGTCAGTGGGTTGTGTCGCCGTCGCCGGGCAGGCGCTGCAGCAGGCCCGCGCTGTCGCGGTGCGCGTCGTCGCTCTCGTCTGCC